>NZ_JAUORC010000025.1:0-77157 GCF_030547465.1 Shewanella sp. 5_MG-2023 | reverse complement strand
TCGCCATTGGCATCAACAGTGACGCCAGTGATGACCTGCACTGTGCCAGCGCTATCGGTCAGGGTTAGGGTGACTGTTGAGTTTGGCGCGACATCGGTGGTGCTACCTGAAATGTCGGCTGTTTCAGCGCCATCATTAATGGTGAGGGCCACATCAATTGAACCCGCAGTGGCGTCCATGTTATCAGTGTCATCATTAGTGACTGTTTGGCCGTTTTGATCCACAGCTGATGCGTCAACGGTGATGTCGCCATCAACTAAGCCTGAAATGTCTACGCCATCAATACTGTAATCGCCATTGGCATCAACAGTGACGCCAGTGATGACTTGCACTGTGCCGGCGCTATCGGTGAGCGTTAGGGTGACTGTTGAGTTTGGCGCGACATCGGTGGTGCTACCAGAAATATCGGCTGTTTCAGTGCCATCATTAATGGTGAGGGCCACATCAATTGAACCCGCAGTGGCGTCCATGTTATCAGTGTCATCATTAGTGACTGTTTGGCCGTTTTGATCCACAGCTGATGCGTCAACGGTGATGTCGCCATCAACCAGGCCTGAAATATCCACGCCATCAATATTGTAATCGCCATTGGCATCGACAGTGACGCCAGTGATGACTTGCACTGTGCCCGCGCTATCGGTAAGGGTTAGGGTGACTGTTGAGTTTGGCGCGACATCAGTGGTGCTACCAGAAATATCAGCCGTTTCAGCGCCATCATTAATGGTGAGGGCTACATCAATTGAACCCGCAGTGGCGTCCATTTCTCCATTGTCATTAGCAACAGCCGTATTGCCTGCTGGATCTGTAACAGTCGCTTCGACGGTATAATCGCCTTCAGCAATCGGTGCAGGGACTTCTATTTCATAGGTGCCATCTTCATTGACGATGGTTTCTAAAACTTGTTCAACACCTTCGCTATCCACTACGGTAACGGTGACTGTGCTACCAGGCTCTGCATCAGTAGTACCAGTAATTGTCGGGGTGTCATCGCTGCTGTTGTCAGGGGCATTTACGGTAATTTCTGGGGCAATAGTATCAATATCACCATTATCTTCAGCAGTGGCAGTATTACCAGACGGATCAGTCACTTCTGCGACAGCGGTATAATCGCCTTCAGCTAAGGGCTCGATAACATCAACTTCGTAGCTACCATCAGGACTTACCGTGGTTTCTAGTGTTTGCTCATTGCCAGTACTGTCGGTAATAATAATGGTGATTACACTGCCAGGCTCTGCATCAGTGGTACCAGTAATTGTTGGGGTATCATCGCTGCTGTTGTCAGGGGCATTTACGGTAATTTCTGGGGCAATAGTATCAATATCACCATTATCTTCAGCAGTGGCAGTATTACCAGACGGATCAGTCACTTCTGCGACAGCGGTATAATCGCCTTCTGCTAGAGGATCGATAACATCGACTTCGTAACTACCATCAGGATTTACCGTTGTTTCCAGTGTTTGTTCATTGCCAGCACTGTCGGTAACAATAATGGTGATCACTGAGCCAGGCTCTGCATCAGTAGTACCAGTAATTGTGGGGGTGTCATCGTTGCTGCTGTCTGGGGCAATGACTGAAATTACAGGTAGTGTTGTATCTATAACTGCGCTATCAGAGCCTTCAGGGCTAATATTACCAGCACTATCAACGATGGTGGCGACTACTTCAATAGAGTCACCTTCTTCTGGAGCAGGTAGTGTTATATCAACAGATCCATTATCAATATCTACTTGTGTAAGAATGATTTCTTGACCATTAACGACTAATGTGTCACCGGGTTGAGCCCCGGTATCAGTTAGGTCGATGGTGACAGATACTTCAGTATTATTAGCTAATTCCTCTTCACTGATGATGCCATCATTATTAGCGTCGGTGTTGATGATTACGCCAGGAGCACCATCAGTAACAGGAGTCACTTCAATCGTCAATGTAGCTGTATTGTTGGTACTAGTGGTGTATGAAATAACGGGAAGAATACCGTTCCAATTAGTATTGGGGGTGAAAGAATATGATCCATCAGTATTTAATAACAGTTCACCTTCATCAAGTGTCACAGTTGTTCCAGCTGTGTATGTCACGCCATTAATTTCAAAGCTAACTACAGTGAGAACGTCATCGGTATCGGTATCATTATCTAGAACATTACCTGCAGCGATAGTGTCTTCTGCAACAATAATGCTGTCATTTTCTGCCACAGTAGGAATATCGTAGTCTTCTGTAGAAGTTGCTGTGCCCTTAGCACCATCAGCGCCGTATCCATATACAATGCCATCAATTACAGTGTCGGGATCGTTTAATAAGTCAGTCGCATCGACATCTACTGAGAATGTACCATCAGATTGCATAATCGCTTGGTATTCTTGACCATTAATGGTCAACATAATGATACCGGCAGTGATAGAAGCATCAGCGGTCACGGTACCTGTAATTGTAATCGTGCCAGTCGCTTCATCTGGCGTCAGTATGTTATCGCCAGTGACGGGATCAATATCTAAAGTAATGTTTGTATTATCAGGAAGATCATTATCATAAATACGTAACGTAGCCTGAGTATCACCTAGTACAGCATTGGTTGGATTAGATAAGTTTATTAGCGCAAATTCAGGGCTACCTTCTACGATTAAATCATCTGTAATAGGGACGCTAATATAAGCTGTAGTTTCACCAGGGAGGAAAGTCACAGTGCCACTTACATTAGTGAAATCTTCACCGAATAAAGCGGTTAGCTCTTCTGAGCTATAATCAAGGGTAATGGTTTCTGTGCTTGGTTCACTTAACGTCAGCGTGAATAATGCAAACTCCATTCCTTCTACAACAACGGCGTAGTCAATATCGACAACAGGTAAGTCTGAACCGTTACCGTCGTTATCAAAAATGGCAAATTCTAGTTCTTCATCATAAACATTTTCACCAGTAACAATGGCATTGAAATATTCAGTTGGTTCAATAATGGCATCATCAAAAATAGGCACGCGAATTAGGATGCTATTGTTACCTGCTTCAAGGTTGAAGCTAAATATAGGTCTAGCAAGATCAGCACTTGAATCAATCCCTCCTACAGTCATGGTCTGCCACGTTAGGCCACCATCATTCGAGTATTCAAGAGGAACTAAATAATCATCAGCATATTCGGCAATTGGGTAACCGAGTTGCTCACTGAGTAATTCACTGGTGAAAGTGATGAACAGTTCTTGATCGGTTTCAAATGTGAGTTCACTATTTAAAGTGAATTGATTAAAACCAACATCTTCAAAAACATCTGGAATATTAGCAGATAGATGTGATTTATATTGATCTTGGGTCGCTGAAGTGACGTCTCTGAAGACGGTCCAATCTTCTACACGGTAATCAATACTTAGGCCTTCAAGATCGTATTGGGTAATACCTTCATTTAAGATAATGACAAAATTGCCATCACCCAAATCTTGTAAAGTCCCAATGTCCTCAAAAGCTGCGCTAAGTCTAACATTGCTAACCAATAAGTTTTGGTCGATAACCTGTTGGCCTACAGCACCTTCTAGTAAATCGTTGGCTGAGAAAGTAATTTGACCATCTAATTCATTATAGTTGTAGGTAATTAACCCACCGGGTACGTCAAGGATATCTACGGTACGTTCGTCATGTTCATCAGGGGTTCTATCGCCTGCAATGTCATCAATGGTATCTGCAACATGCTCCATCGCAATGGTTTCAAATACATTTTGGCCATCTTCTTGTCTTTCGGTATCACGGGTAAAAATAATACCTAATTCAGCAAGTACTTGAGAGATCATCTCTTTACCTGCTGTTGCTATATTTAATGGTTGGCCCGTGGTGGGATCAATATAATTGGCTAATGCTTCGTGAACGGATAATAAGATATTGATATTAGTGCTGTAGCTGTCATCATTATTGATCAGACTATTGGTATTTAAAATACCGTCATCAATACCGTCGGATAAATCGTTATCCAAGGCTTGAAGGAAAATAGCCATGTTCTCAACATAATCCATGTTGGTATCTGACAGCAAAGTACCAGCAATATCCTGTAGGAATAAAATATCCCCTTGAATAACATCGGCGCTAAAAGTAGCAATAGTGACGCCACCGACCATGAAAGTAATAGTGTCGCCAGGAAGGTAAGCAAATGATCCCGGTGAACCCAAATCACCGGTAAAACCTGATAATCCAGAAGAGGTGGTAAAGGATACGCCATTGACAAAATTATCGGTAAACTGAGCTACATTAAAGTTGTTATTTAGCGCAACAACGCCATCATCACCTAATGAAAGACTCGCGGTTAAAATATCTGGTGCATCAAAAGAGGTATCAAAGCCTGCTGTAGCAATAGTTTCCGAGCCTTCACGAGCTAATGAAGCGAAATCACTACCACCTTGATTTGTTGCTGTCTCACCTGCTGCGGTTTCAGGTAGTTCAGCGGTTGGATCTTCACCGGATTCAATTAATGCCTGTAGGGCTTCAATCTCAGTGAGCTCATCTGTGGTCATATCTATGATAGTTTCGGCCGATAAGTTTTCAGCTATGTTGTCACCATTGAGAATAGTGCCATCGTCAAAGGTCACCACAAACGCAATGCCATCGGCTACTTGGAGTTCTGCCCCTGCAGGAATAGTATCTCCTGGAAGAATGTTTTTTGTTTCATTGTTCAACGTGAGAGTAATCTCTCCATTAGTTGAATTTAAAACACCATTTTTTGTCGTTACAACAGAACTCATGACCTTAGCTCCAATAACCCGCATTTAACCTGATATTCATAGTGTTAGCATAACTATGCATATCGAGGTATTTGCTGTTATAAGTTTGAAAGTTAAATTAACCGCAAGTTAACAATTTTAGCAGTAGCCTTACTATAGGTCAATTTTTTGACCATCTAGTTCTTCGTAATAAACTAATGAATTTAAGAGGGAAATAGAAAAGTCTTGTAAATCAGTACAACTAAGTGATTACAGGCAAATGTTAAATTTTTAATACATTAGCATTAGGTGATGTTGGTAGGCTATTCATGAGATATTTGTTGCTAGATTAGCTTGTTTCACGTAGAAAAAAGCGATAAAAAAACCTGCCAAATGGCAGGCTTTAGTGTCTAACTGATTATAGAAAGCGATTAATTCATTATGAAATCATTGCTTAATATTTGCACAAGTTTTACTCGCTAGCATTAGCCGCTTTTCGATAACTTTGTAGTGCAGCGGTATTTTCACCGAGTTGCTCTTGCACTTGTGCTAATGCCAACCAATGCTGTCGTAATGGTGATACGTCACATACTTTTGTCCAGTGCTCTTTTGCGACTTTAGTATCACGTTTTTGCATGGCTAACTTGGCTAAACACACTTGATATCCAGCATCATGCTCATGGGTTTGCTGGTAACGTTGCAGTAGTTTTCTTATTTCATCATCGTCAGCATCTAGTATGTGGGGCAAGGCCGATAAAATGCTGTTACTGGGTTCGACTTTCAAACTCTTAGAAAGCAGCTTTAAGGCATCTTTTTTACGTTCATACTGGCATAAGCCGCGAGCATAAATGGCGATGAGAGTCGGTTGACTGCGCTCTGTTTTACTAAGCCAGTGCCAACACTTCTCAAGATCTTGTTCGTTAGATTCTGTTGCAGCAGTCAATAGGGCAATATTAGTTTGTTGCTCTATATTATTAAATATCTCATCAGTAACGATTTGACGTTTTTTAATAGCAGGTAAAAGTAACTTTAATGCTTGCCAGTCACCCTGTAACTGATATAAATCCAAGGCTAATTTTAGCACTGGGGTTTTACTTTTACTGGTTGGATTGAGTAATTGTAGCTCTATTCTCGCCTCAGCTAATTGACCCTGTTGGATAAGGTAGCGAGTTTTTGAGGTTCTGGCTGCGGTTTGTGCTAGCGGATCTTCTGCCGCTTGAGCTAAATATTGATCACGGGCTTGGCTATTGTGTTGATGATGAGCAGCGCGGGCGGCGGCAAATAAATTCAAAGCCGGCAGTTCGCCTTTTGCTGCGCCTTTAGACATGGCTTTTTCAGCACTAGGCCAGTCTTCTTCTGCCAGTGCTAAGGCCCCTTGTAAGGTATGTTTTTTAGCGGCTTGTTTGCGCCAGCGATCAGGTAAATAGCGGCTATGAATAATGATATTCAGTAGGAAAATAATCAGCCATTCAACTATCTGTAGCGCTGCATAAAATAAAATTAACCCCAGTAAACCAAAGACTAAACTGGTTTCTATTTGATAATCGCCCGCCGCAATATAAATATAGCCTGTGTTGCCGATGATAAATGGGCTGATACAAAAACCGATTAAAATGATAACCACATATGCAAGAGTTTTAATCATGACTGTGGTTCCTCTGCTGGAACCAACTCACCGTAAGTAATGAGCTGCTGAAGTAATCGGGTAGACTCAAATTTTTGCTGGTTTATTTCTTCAATGGTGACCGTCATTAGTGCATCTAAAGCCCGCAGCGCTTCTTGGGTTTTATCTTCGTCTAAATCAAAGTATTGCTGGATCCACGTTCGCGCAAAGCCAACCGATTGGCGATAATTAACTTGATCATGTTGATACAGGGCTAACTGAGCTTGGAGTAATTTATTGCGGATATTTTCAACCAGATACCATTGCTGATCTGGGGCTAGTAGCGGCTCAAGATCTGTAGTGCGCTTACGAATAGTGATAAAACCATCCGTTACTGAATGCCAAGTCTTGGCTAAATTGCTTTGCCAGTCATCTACTGAATCTGAGATGGCATTTTGCGCTGCTAAGTCTTCTGCTGCTTGGGCTTTGGCGCGATTTAACGGCAAAGTATCTAACTGGTTAAGTATGCCATCAATAGCGTAAATGGTGCCTGCCACATCAGTGGTTTTGATGGAATTAGTTCGGGCGAGATCATTGGCAAGTGCGCGGCGTATCGGCAATAAGGTGGGATCTTTTATTGCTTCAATACGTTCGTCTGCAGAGGTTAATAAACTTGCTGCTGTTTTAGGGTCGTTTTCAAGAGCCAGTTTTCTAGCTGCCATACGGACTAAGTATTCAGCTTCAGATGCCATCCAGTTATTTGGATTACGCTGAGCCAGTGTAGCGACCCGTTGTTGTAATTGCTGTTGTGATTTAGCTAACTGCGCTTGTTGCTGATAAGCCTGTGAATTTTGCTGTTGCTGGGCTTCTAATACTGCAATGCGTTTATTGGGTTCTACCAGCGCTTGCGTGACTTGACTACCTATTACGCTGGTTTGTTGGTTTTGAGTTTGCAGCTGCTGTTTTTGCTCTTGCAGTTCCATCCATAGCAGATAGCTTAGGCCTATTCCGCCAATGGCAATGATCAGGCAAATAAGAATACTGAAACGCACCCACCATGAACTTTTACTACGGTGTTTTTTTTCTGGGCTAGCCTCAGAGTTTGTGGCTTGCTTTTGTGTGGTTGATGAGGGATTTTCTGACTCAGGTTCGCTCACTTTATCTGCTTCGATAACAGGAGTTGATTCAATCACATCATTGTCTGAATGAGCTTGTTGATTAGGATCTTGTTTGTTGTGTTCCATGAGCTGTCCTTGAGTACCTAGTTTGATCATCCACAGTGCGACCAAATCATTAATGCGAGCAAAAACACGATAAGGCAAAGTTACAGTTTGGCAGGATTAAACATTATCGCAAATACAAATGACTCGCTAATGATTAAACAGATAATGCAGCTAAAACAGCTTGAGTATTCGCGCCACTTGCATTGGTGACGTGAGTTAACCCGACTATTTTTGCTCTTTGCTCCACTCGATTACTGGGGACTATGATATGACATGATTGCAACCATGCAAATAACTCTTTTGGAACAAGTTTAATTAGATTCTCTAGCACATCGCCACTGGAGACGATTATGGTATCAATGCCGAATTGCTGCCACTGACTGCAAACCAAGGCTGAATCTAGCTTTGGCAGACTGCGTTGGTAGACTTCCCAGTAGGAAACATTGGCCTGTCTGAGAGTCAGTTGCTCAGCGATAGTTTCGCGGCCGCCAATACCTCTTACGATAACAATGTGTTGATTTTTAATATCGCTTAATGATGTCAGTGATAATAAGCCTTCACTGTCCTGGCTGTCTTCAGGGGCAATTTCAGGAGTGATGTTATATTGCGACAGGGCATCAGCGGTGGCTTGGCCAACGGCGTAATAGCGACAATCTGGAAATTTATCATTAAGGCTAATGGCTGCAAACTTTACCGCATTAGTGCTAATAAAAATTAAGCTGTCAGCTTGGGTGAGGGTGTTGGGGTTAATCCGGTTGTGAGTAGGTACCACAGCTAATAAAGGAGTGACCATGAAGTCGACTCCTTTCGCTTTAAGCTTATCTGCCATAGCTTGATTGCGCCCCTCAGGGCGCGACAGTAAGACTTTCATCTCGATTACTGGTTGTAAACAGCGTCTAGAATGGTTTTAGCACCGCGGCTAAGTAAATCTTCAGCCAGTTGCTCACCTAATGCAACCGCATCAGTTTTTAAACCAGTCACATTACCTTCAATGATTTGGCTGCCATCAGGGTTACCCACTAGGCCACGAAGATGTAAGCTATCGCCATCAATTTCAGCATAAGCACCGATTGGTACCTGACAGCCACCTTCTAAGCGCATATTCATCGCTCTTTCGGCAAAAACACGGTAACGAGTTTCTAAATGCTCAAGTGGCGCAAGCAATGCTTTAACGCGTTCGTCATTCATGCGGCACTCAATGCCGACAGCGCCTTGGCCATTTGCAGGTAGTGAGTCTTCAGCTGAAATAAAGCTGGCAATACGCTCATCAAGTTTTAGGCGGATAAGACCTGCAGCAGCAAGGATAATCGCATCGTAATCGCCGCTATCTAATTTAGCTAAGCGAGTACCGACATTGCCACGTAAGTCTTTAATGACGAGATCTGGGCGAGCCGCACGGATTTGACATTGACGACGAAGACTTGAAGTACCCACAACAGCGCCTTGTGGTAATTCTTCAATGGTTTTGTAAGTGTTTGATACGAATGCATCACGTGGATCTTCACGCTCACAAATCACTTGTAAACCTAGACCTTCAGGGAAGTCTACCGGTACATCTTTCATTGAATGCACCGCGATATCAGCGCGATTTTCAAGCATGGCAACTTCAAGTTCTTTAACAAAAAGACCTTTACCGCCAACTTTAGCCAGAGGCGTATCTAAAATAACGTCTCCTTTTGTGCTCATTGGTAATAGCTCTACGGTTAAATCTGAATGAATACGTTCAAGTTCTGCTTTTACGAATTCTGCTTGCCACATTGCAAGTGGGCTTTTACGTGTAGCGATACGAATAACATTTTGAGACATGCCAAAGAGTTCCATCAATAGACTTAATTGCAATAATGCTAACATTGCCAGAAAGCAGATGTAACAAATCGATAGCGATTGTTTGAACTATGCACGTAGTTTTTTGTGATGCAGATCTCATTTGCTGGTGTATTTAAATAAAAGTGCTAACATGATCACGTTTCTACTAATTTATTTAACGCTAATCAACATGGTTTTTAACTGCGCTGCAGTATGTTGATAATTAGTAACTTAGTGCTAGTAACAGGATGATACTTTGAATCAAAAGGTTTATCGCTCCATCGAGATAGCTAATCAACTCAATCTTGTTCGATATGAACGGGTTAAATCCTTATTGTCGCCAATTCAGCAACAGCTTTTCGATATCATTCCTTATTTGATCCATCATCATAATGTGCAACTGCCCGGCAGTAACTCCGCTTTAACGCCTTTTGGGATCAGCCAATTTGACATGACACCTGCTATGGAACAGGCGCGTCACAGTCTGCATTTACCCAGTTTAGATCTGCAAGCAGCCCAGCCCAGTGCGTTCGAAGGAGTGTATTCCATGGGCAGCACCGCAAGTTTTGGCCAAAACCCTAAAAGTGATGTTGATGTGTGGTTGGTTTACAAATCAAGCTTAAGTCATGCTGATTTAGCATTAGTTACTGAAAAAACAGACCAATTGACTCAGTGGTTTGCAAGTTTTGATTTTGAAGTGAATTTTTATCTGGTACACCCATTACAGTTTAGAGAATGCAGCGCATTTGATAATTGTTACAGCTCCCTTGGCGAAGAGCACAGTGGCAGCACCCAGCATTGGTTATTATTAGAAGAATTTTATCGCTCCCATATTCGTTTGTCTGGTAAAGCGGCGGGGTGGTGGCCGGGTGCTGACGCTGATAACGAAGTGTTGTTTTTAGGCGATGTGCAATCCATGCCGGCAACTGAATATTTTGGCGCCTCATTATGGCAACTCTATAAGGGGCTCAATAAACCCCATAAAGCCTTGCTTAAGGTATTGCTGCTGGAAACCTATGCCGCAGAGTACCCGCAAGCAAATTTTATTACCCAGCAGATTTGGCAACAGTGCCTGCAAGGGGATTTTACTGAATCCAATGATGCCTATTTAATTTTATATCAGCGTATTGAAGCATATCTACTCGGGCGACGGGACACGCGCCGCCTCGAAATTGTCCGCCGTTGTTTTTATCTTAAGTGTGGGGTCAATTTAACAAATCGCTGCGTGGCCAGAGATTGGCGCAGAGATAAAATGCAGCAATTGGTTGAGGACTGGGGTTGGCCCCATAGTTTGTTAGAAACACTGGATAACAGCCAGCACTGGCATTCAGGGCAACTGAAATGGTTTAACAAGCAGCTTAATGAATTGCTACTAATCAGTTATCGCACCTTATTGGACTTTGCCTCAAAACAAGCATTAAGCGATCGCTTTAGAGTGGAAGAGTTAGGGATCCTTGCCCGTAAACTTCATACTTATTTCAGTGACGATGAGCATCAATTATTACCTTTAAACAAGCTGTGGAGCAGCTCAATAATCGAGCCAAATTTAACCATTATCCATAGCCTTAAAGAGTCACGATTTTACTTATATCGACAGCCGCATAATTCTGGGCAGCTATTGGGTGAGTCAGCCATTATTAAAGCCGACACACCCACAGCATTGATTGCGTGGGCGGTGATGAATGATATTTCTACTGCGGACACTCAGTGGCAAGAGTATGGACGCAGTAAACACCGTAAAGCCCGCTTGACTCAATTGGCATTAAGCCTTAATCCGTTGATGACGGCGACAAGCAAAGTCTCCAAAGCTGAATTGTGTCAGCCATTTTTTTATAAAAAAATTATTGTTGTGGCCAATCTTGATAAAGACCCAACCATCAAGTGGCAAGGGCAAGAGATCATGATTGATTACATGAACTCCAATGTTTTTTCCTTAGGCAAAAAACAGCAAAATATGTTGTCTACCATTGATATCATTTGTCTCAATAGTTGGGGCGAGTGGCAGTGTCATCGTTTTAAAGGTCCATTGGGATTATTAGAGGCGCTGTCTTTTGTTGCTATAGGCTTAAAATGTAAACCTGAGCAAGTAGAAATTAATATTGTCGCCTGTGCCCAGCGGCTGAAAAAACAATTACATGATGCGCTGCAGGGGATTTTTTCTCAATGCGTCAAATACTGTTATGAGGCGCGCACTTTCTCAGGGTTAATGCATCCGTTACAGCTTGGCGGCCATCGTTATGGTTTATATTTTAATCCCATGGGTTTGGTGTATAACCTCTTGGGTGATGACGCGGTTAAAGCTGGGCCGATAAAAGTGCAGCGTTTTAAAAAGCCGCAGCTGAATGCGCCAGCTGCCATCATCAAAGCTGATCCCTACGGCGGTATCCCCAATGTGATTAAGTTGTATATTTCCAAAGGGGCAAAGCAATACTTTTTACGCCAGCGACCTGATGTTTTAGATGTGTTTATTATTGATGAAGCAAACGAGCTTAAACATCAATTATATGAAAATATGTCGATGCAGGAGTTGGTGGAAAAAGAAAGCCACAGTTTTGCATTTGAGCAGGGGGTATCATCACAGCATTATTTTAATATGCCGCAATTTTTTAAATTAGAAAGAATAAACGGTGAGTTAAACGTGGTGCCATTTGGGGTGATGATAAATGAATTGAGTTCAGACTTCTAAACCCAATTCAGTTTTGCTGACATTATCACTTTAGATATCGACAATTTGAGCTAGTACACCTGAGGGATTAAATCGCCAGCGAAATACCGCTTTGCTTTTTAATCGACTCAATCACAAACGGCATGAATATATTGTCATTACGCTCATCAAACCACTTTCCATCAACTAACGCAAAGTGATAACCACCAAAGCGAGTCGCAATCCAGAGCTCATGTAACGGCTCTTGTTTATTGATGACGATTTGCGAACCATCTTCAAACTCAAGCTGTAAAACATTACCACTGGCATTGATGTCTACATCGGCATCTTGCTCGTCAATAGCAGCTTCAATGGCATTTTCTATCTTGCTGAACATCTCATCTGCCAATTGATGAAACTCTGTATCTGTCATAGCCATGCATTTCAATCCTTGTGCTTTCTAGGTTATGAATGCGATTATAAGGCTATAACTCCCCAGATGCATAGAATGTTGAGAAAAATGAGACTGTTTTTATTCGTAATGCTTGCTAGCCTATCCATTATAGGCTGCGGACAAAAAGGCCCTTTATATAAAACTCCTGACGCAGAAACCAATCAGGAACAGCGAAAACCGCCAGAGTCTACCCTTGAGGAAAACCAAGTTAAACCTCAGACTCAGTCTCAACAATTGCCTCAAAAGCTAGGTTAAAGCCGCCTTTATCGCATAAAAGTATTACAGAATAATAAACAAGGAATCGCATAGTGGATCATTTTATTTATCAACAAGACAGCTTATTTGCTGAAGGCTGCTCAGTAGAGCAATTGGCTCGTGAGCATGGTACGCCGCTATATATTTATTCGCGCGCAACCTTAGAGCGCCATTGGCATGCCTTTGATAATGCCGTGGCAACGCACCCTCATTTAATTTGTTATGCCGTTAAAGCTAACTCTAACCTTGCGGTGCTGAACGTATTAGCACGTTTAGGCAGTGGCTTTGATATTGTTTCTGGCGGTGAATTAGCCCGGGTTATTACCGCTGGCGGCGACCCTAAAAAAGTGGTTTTTTCTGGGGTTGGTAAAACAACGGCGGAAATGGAACAAGCACTGAATATTGGTATTTATTGCTTTAATGTTGAATCAAGCGCTGAGCTTGAGCAACTTAATGAGGTAGCTGGCCGTTTAGGTAAAGTGGCCCCAATATCATTGCGAGTTAACCCAGATGTGGATGCCGGCACTCACCCGTATATTTCTACCGGGCTTAAAGAAAACAAATTTGGTATCGCCATGGATGAAGCTGAGCAAGTGTTCGCTCGCGCCCATAGTTTGCCTAATCTAGATGTTAAAGGGGTTGATTGTCATATTGGCTCACAGTTAACTGAAATGCGCCCGTTTTTAGATGCCATGGACCGAATGCTAGCGCTAATTGACCGCTTAGCAGTGCAGGGCATTGAAATTAAGCATTTCGATGTCGGTGGTGGCTTAGGGGTGACTTATGATGGTGAAACTCCGCCGCATCCTGATGTGTACGCCGCCGCCTTACTTGAGCGCTTGGGCGATCGACCACTAAAATTGATATTTGAACCCGGGCGCGCCATTGCAGCTAACGCCGGCATTTTTGTCACTCAAGTGTTGTCATTAAAAGAAAACAGCGATAAGCGCTTTGCTATTGTGGATGGCGCCATGAACGATCTCATTCGTCCGTCGTTGTATTCAGCTTGGCAAAACATTATCCCTGTTAACCAAACTGCGGCGCAAACCTTTGCTTATGATGTGGTCGGCCCAGTCTGTGAAACCGGTGACTTTTTAGGTAAAGACCGTCAGTTAAATGTGGCAGCAGGTGACTTTTTAGCTGTACGTTCAAGTGGGGCATATGGCTTTGTGATGGCATCTAACTATAACTCTCGTCCACGTGTGGCAGAGGTCATGGTCGATAAAGATCAAAATCAAGTGATCCGTGAGCGTGAAAAGATTGAACAATTGTGGCAAGGTGAACATATACTGCCGTAATAGTTTATCAATACGTTCATAATAGTTCGATAAAGGAAGACACTTTTGATCCAATTCACCAAGATGCATGGTCTAGGTAATGATTTTATGGTGGTTGATGGCGTAACACAGAATGTGTTTTTTTCGCCAGATCAAATTCGCCGATTAGCCGATCGTAACTTCGGGATCGGTTTTGATCAGCTGCTATTAGTCGAGCCGCCTTACGACCCAGATTTAGATTTTCATTACCGCATATTTAATGCAGATGGTAGTGAAGTTGAGCAGTGTGGCAATGGCGCCCGCTGCTTTGCGCGTTTTGTGCGTAACAAAGGGTTAGTCAATAAATACAAAATCCGCGTTAGCACCAGCTCAGGTAAAATGACCCTGCGCTTAGAGCGTGATGGCAGCGTTACCGTGAATATGGGCGTGCCTATCACAGAGCCCAGTAAAATCCCATTTCGGGCCAAACGCAGCGAAAAAACCTATTTATTAACAAGCCCCAAGCAAACGTTTCTTTGTGGTGCCATTTCTATGGGCAACCCCCATTGTGTATTAGATGTGGATGATGTTGCCACTGCAGAGGTGGAAGAAATTGGCGCTATGCTGACCCGTCATGAGCGTTTCCCTAAAGGGGTTAACGTTGGCTTTATGCAAGTGGTTAATCGTGGCCATATTAAGCTTAGAGTCTATGAGCGCGGCGCAGGTGAAACATTGGCTTGTGGTACCGGCGCTTGTGCTGCAGTGGCCATTGGGATTTTGCAAAATAAGTTAGATAACCAAGTTAAAGTTGACTTACCCGGTGGTAGTTTAAACATTAACTGGGAAGGTGAGGGCAAGCCGTTATGGATGACTGGACCTGCTGAACATGTATTTGATGGACAAATCCAGTTATGACCGATGTAATTAATACCAAAAAAATGCTCGCCCAAAATGCCAAAGCAGCAGCTGATTTGGGCGCTGACTTAAGCATGCCGACATTATCGATGGAGGATTTAGCCATCGATGAGCACCTGATCCGCGAGTATTTGCTGCAAAATCCAGAGTTCTTTAATCGTTACCCTGAATTATTGCTGGCGATGCGTTTATCTCATCACGAACGCGGCGCAGTGTCATTGGTCGAGCGCAGGCAAGAAATGCTGCGCACCCGAGTTACCCAGCTTGAAGAAGAAATTACCTCATTAATGAAGATAGCCACCGAGAACGAGAAAATTTTTCGCTTTAATCGGCAGTTATCCTTAGACATTCTAAAGTGTGAAGATTTAGGCCAATTAAGACAGTTGGTGTCACAAAGCCTTAAGCAAGAGTTCGGCTTTACCCATGTAAGGCTGATAACCGTGCATGATATTGACAGCGAATTGGCTAAGATTTGGCGTCAGCGTATTCAGCAAGGTTATTATTTTGGCCGCTTAACCCAATCAGAGTCTAAGCGTTTATTTGGTGGCGAAGTCGGCTCAGTAGCATTGACCAAGCTGTCAGATGAAAATGGTCAGGTGATTTTTGGGGTTGCATCAGCTGATGCGGCGCATTTTCATCCGGATATGGATAATTTGTTTTTTGAACAAATACGCGATTTACTCGACCATATGCTGCCGAAATTTTAAATGTCACAACTTTTTTAAGCTTTAACATTACTGTTTTAGCTTTATCATGATCTGCTTGGAGGTAGTGTTATGAGTCAGCTAAGTTGGTTAGCCTCATTTGAACGCTACCTTATTTCAGAGCGACAATTATCCCCCTATAGTGTGCGCAACTATTTGTATGAAATTAATCGTGCCAGCAAAATAATATTTACTCACAATGAGTTAACCGAGAATGATGATTCATGGTTAGCGGTAAGCCGTGAGCAATTACAAGCCGTTCTCGCCAAACTTCACCGTCAAGGCTTAAGCCCGCGTTCTTTATCACTGTGTTTATCTTCCCTTAAGCAATTTTTTGAATTTTTAGTGCGTGAGCAAGTGATTGATGCCAATCCAGCTAAAAACCTCAATGCCCCCAAGCAAGCTAAGCCTTTACCAAAAAATATGGACCTAGATGCGGTTACGCATTTATTGGATATTGATGCTAGCGACCCCTTAAGTAAACGAGATAAAGCCATTATGGAGCTGTTTTATTCCAGCGGCTTACGTTTAGCAGAGCTTGCGAGTTTAAATATTCACGATATTGATTTTCAGCAACAGGAAGTCAAAGTCATGGGTAAAGGCAGTAAACAGCGGATTGTGCCTGTGGGTAAAATCGCTCTTAGCGCATTACAAACTTGGCTTGATTCGCGGGCTGAAATGCCATCAGCTGACGCGGGTGATGCGCTATTTATCAGCCAACAGGGAAAACGTTTATCACACCGTAGTATTCAACTGCGGATGAATAAATGGGGTCAGCAGCAAGCATTATCTGCAAAAGTTCACCCGCATAAATTGCGCCATTCCTTTGCAACGCATATGCTTGAATCAAGTGCTGATTTAAGAGCGGTGCAAGAATTGCTGGGTCATGCCAATCTGTCAACGACCCAAATCTACACCAGCCTTGATTTTCAGCACTTAGCGAAAGTGTATGATGGCGCTCACCCTAGAGCGAAAAAAGCCAAGGGGAAATAATGAAACAATACCTAAGACTGAAACCGTTTAAAGCCATTAGTTTTGATTTGGATGACACCTTGTACGACAACGTGTCGCACATTATTAAAGCGGAAGCTGAAATATCGCATTTTATGCAAGATAACTTTAAAGCGCCGTTAAATTGGGGGATCTCCCAGTGGCGCTTGTTGAAATCTCAGGTGATTGCAGAGCACCAAGAGTTGGCCCATGACACCACCGCCGCCCGTTATGAAGTGTTACGCCAAGGCTTACTGCAATGGGGTTATAGTGAAGCACAAGCTAGCCAAGGTGCCCAACAAGGGATGCAATGTTTTAGCTTTCATCGTAGCGATTTTAAGGTAACGGAGGAGGTATTGAGTTGCCTTGCCAACTTAGGAAAGCACTTTCCGTTAGTGGGTATTACTAATGGTAATGTGGATGCAACGCGCATTGGTCTTGATGACGTATTGCAATTTGTGCTGCATCCTGGACACGGGGTTAGGATGAAGCCCTACAGTGACTTATTTGATCTCAGTTGCCGCCATTTAGCCATCAAGCCCAGTGAGTTACTGCATATTGGCGATCATACAATCAGTGATGTGTTAGGTGCCAGAAAAGCGGGTTGTCAAAGTGTGTGGTTAAATCATCAAGCGAGTGACAACAGGCAAGCTAAATATATTTTACCCCATATTGAAATCCATCAATTAGATGATCTTACAAGCTTGTTTGGCTAATATTTTTAGCAATATCTATTTGTAAAAGAGTTTATTTTAACTCCCTTACTTTGAACTGTGTTTTTCAAATTATAAGTGCCTTAACGGGCATTTTTTGGCTGCTTTTGGCGAAAAATAGCCAAAAAAAAAATGGTTCTGCTGGGGAGCAAGAACCATTAAACATGATGAATGTTAAATTGGAGCGAAAACAATGATGAAACTGGGATAAAACAAATCTGGCTCTATTTACAGTGCTAATGCCGCTGGAAATAACAGGTTATTTTCAATATTAATATGGGTCTGTAAGTCTGCATCAAACTCAGCAAGTGTCTTGTAACACTTCTGCCAAGTACTACAAGCGCCTTCAGGAGCTTGATAGTTTTTGGTTAATTCTCGTAATTGTTGCAAGATGGTGCCAGCATGGTCATGCTCGTGTTCCATGGCATTTATCGGGTTACCAATATGGCCAAAACAACCATTTACTTCCAAGCCATCACCTAAGCGTCTCATGGCAGGAAACAAAATTTGTTCTTCTTTCATAAGATGTGGCATTAAGTCTGAAACCAAGGCTTGCACAAGGTTAGCTAAAGGCTGGATTTCTGCATGATCGCTAGCATGTGCTTGCACCATTCTTTGGGTGTATTCAACCAGTAAAGGCGCCGTTTCACGTACATATTGATGATGAGTCACTTCAATATAATCAATGAGTGATGCGAGGGGCAGTGCCTGTAATTGCTCAAAGCTTGAAGCTGTGGTCATGAATATTCCAAAGATGCATTTAATTTACATGTATTTTATATGCATCTTTAAATTGCTCAATACAAGCACCATAAAAGTGTTATCTGGATCACGTTTTATGGCGCAATATGTCTCTTTATGAGTACTGCTATTGAGTGCAACCTTGATCAGTTTTTAGCGGTGAGCTCAACACAAGATTACTGACTTTTTGCTCGCTCACCATGCCGCCAATTCTTAGCAGCTTATCTTGATGACAAATGAGGCCGCGATGATCCATTGAGGGTGTTGCAAGCCTTATTGGGGTAAGCCAGCTGTTGCTAGCAAAGTCGAAGCTATATTGATATTGCTGTGGGGTACTGGGAGCGCCGTTATAACCGATACCACTATAATTGTATGGGTTGTCACTGCCACCAATAAAGATGGCGTAGCCTGCTTTGTTATTGTATCTATCACTGTCTTTATTGCTATTTTTATTAGAGCCTACACCTGTTGCCGCCATTCTATAATGCGCAATAGCAGGCTTGTTCATGTCACTTTTTGCCGTCTTAGCAACAGAATAATGTGGCAGTAATTGCCAACTAATTCTTAAATGATTCTCTGGGTTCAGTTCACCATATAAACACACGGGTGATGATGCATAGCTGCGACGTTTACCTATATTAGCCTGAACTTTCACACCATCGCACAAGACAATTTTATTGTTAACCATGGCCACCGCTTGACCAAACACCGCCGGGGCAGGTATCGGACTTGCCTGAGACCAAGTATCGGTTTGAGTGTCATACACTTGCACTAAATTAACATTGCCGTCGTTGTGCCAACCACCAAATAAATATACATAGCGTTGTTGGTAAACACTGGCAGCCGTGTCATCAACAGCGACGGGCATGTCGGCAATACGTTGGTACTCATTAGCGCTGATGTCGAAACGGTAATTATCGACAGTGCTAATTTCTTCATGATTTTTAGCCACAGTGTAGCCACCAAAAACATAAGCTTGATCATCAACACCCACAGCTATAGAAGCTAATCTTCCAGCCAAAGGCGCGACAAAAGGAACATCTTTAATGGGCTGCCATTGGTTATTGGGACTCGATAAATCAAGCGCCCACGCTTTATTATGCACCGCGAGATAATCTTTTGCTTCAGCAAGCCCGGTAAAACTCAGTAAATACTGGGCATTATCTGTAGTGACTTTGGCGATGGCATTATTTGAAACTGACTCAGGCAAGGGCGCATAGGTTGCAAAAGCAATCGGTGCAGAAATGATTAATAAGATAGCCGAGTTGAGTTTTAAAGGCAGTTTCATGTAAATCCTTTTGTGGGTTAGCACTGTATTTATTAGTGTAGCGAGCAGTGTAATTATTCGTATGGTAAGCAGTATTTTCTTCGGTATATGCAAGCATACTTTACACAAAATAAAGTATCGAGCGAAGCCTTGATAAGAAAGTATCACAATTAAATTTCTATGAAAATTAAGGTGTTTCAGGTAATTTAGACGCTTATTATTTAGTGAAAATTAACTGTATTCGCACCATAAATTAAAATAATAACAAGGGTAACGACAAATTTTGATTATCCATAAATCATATAGAAAAATATTCTCAGCCCACTTTCTCCATCGGTGGCTAATGCTGGTGCTGGCGATTCCCATCATCATATGGAGCGTGACCGGTAGTTACTTTGTGTTGATGGATATTGGCTTTATTCGCAGTGATCATGTGGTTAGCAAAGTAGAAGTTATTGACCCTTCTCAAGTGCAATACTCGGTAGGTAACGTCTATCAAAATTACCCTAAAGCCCAGCAAATATCCCTTAAAAGCGTGCTTAGTAAAGCGGTTTATCAAGTCAATTTAACAGATGATAAGCTGCTCATCGATGCGCAAACGGGTCAGGTACTTGAACGCTTTAATTAGCAACAGGCACGTCAAATCGCAGCTTTATATTTACCATCGTTTTCAGCGACCCAATTAAGCTCCATTAGCCTTATCGAACACAATGCACCAGCTGAGTTATCTGCAAGGCATCTACCTGTGTGGCGAGCTGAGTTTGATGATATTGGCATGACAACCCTCTATATATCCGCTAAAAGTGGCGATGTGGTAACCCGCCGACATGAATACTGGCGCTTGTTTGACTTGTTTTGGAAGTGGCACATCATGGATTATAACGACGGTGAAGCCATTGATAATCAGTTACTCTTTTATACTTCAATAAGCGCATTTATCGCTGTTTTTTCTGGCCTGGTGTTAGTGTGGCAACGCCGAAAGAGGTATGTGAAATGAGTGCTAAATCGAGCGTGAGAACAAGTAAAATACCAGGCAAGAAAGCCAAGCGGTTACAGCATTTGATCCGAGTCTGGCATTACTGGGTAGGCGCGTTAGTTAGCCTACAATTTTTGATTTGGCTAGGGACTGGTATTTACTTTAATATCACCCCACACGAGGCGCTAAAAGGCATGGCATATAGTCATCATGCTGCCCATGAAGACTATAATTTCAATGCTGCAGAACTAATAACGGCAAAGCAAGTACTGACAAACCATCCGAATCAACAGCAATTAGCACTCATATCATTGGACAGCAATCCCGTGTATTTACTGACTGAAACCGCAATGCGTTATAAACATGAGTGTCAGCAGCAAACCTTAGTGAATGCCTATAGCGGTGAAGTGATTCATATTGACCTATCGTTAGCAACCACGCTGGCCATCGACAGTTATAGGGGGCCTGGCAGCGTTATCAGTGCTAATAAACTTAAGCCGCCGATTAGCGAGTGGCCTAAAGAATGCAATCCCTTATGGCAAATCAACATGGATGATGATCTTGAGACACGAATATACATCAATGCCATTAATGGCCAGTTAATTGGCCACAAAAATAGCGACACTGAACTGGCAGATTTGATGTTCAAATTACATTTTATGGATTACTTACATCAAGGCAGTTTCAATAATCCTTTCAGTTGGTTTTTTGGCTTAATGGGCTTGTTTTTATCACTGTCAGGTTTGTATTGGGTGGGAGAGAACTTAGTGAATAAGCGTTATAAATTAACGCGGTTCTTAAAGGTTAAAAGCTGAGTTTAAGTGTAGTTATTTTCATGGTTTAATAAAATCAAACTAAAAAGAAGGCCCTCATCAGAGGGCCTTTCTCATAGGTATTGTTTGCTTAACATGCCTATATAATCGTGAAGCTTAATATTTAGTGAAGCTTACGGCGACGACCAGCGAATAAACCTAGTACACCTAATGCTAAGAAGCCTAAGCTACCACCGCTTGATTTTTTCTCTTCAACAACAGGAACTTCAGGTGCTGGCGCTACAGGCTCTACGCCATCAGAGTTAACCGTTAGCTTAAAGCTGGTGGTTGCTTGATCAGACGGGTAAGCCATATCATGCACAGTTACAGATACCATGGTTTCACCAAACCAGTCAGCATCAGGGGTAATCGTGATGCTATCACCTTCAACTTTAGCAGTGATGTTATCACCTGCCACCATAATGCCATTGACTGTGCCTTTAAGGTCAGCATAGACAACATTCATTGTAAGAGAGCTATTCTCTTCAATTACTTGGTCTGTAAAACCTGCAACTTGAATATTACTTGCTGATGAAACCGTATGGGATACCGTCACTAACTCTGAATCAGCGTATTGACTGCTAACCGTTACTGCATTATCCATTCCAACAGCTGCAGCTGATACACGGGCAGAGAAGCTAACCGTTAATGCTGAGCTTTCAGGGCCTTGATAATCAGCACAAACTAGCATGCCTTCAGCCACTTTTTCATCAACGTTATTGTAGGCAAAACCGTCATTGTACCAACCGCCGACAGGCTGGTAGGTGCCACGCTCACCGTAATAGCCATGTAGACCAATTGAACCAAAATGATCGTTAGCCGTTTGCAGCGCTTGATAACCAAACATGATTTCATGGGCACCAGGGGCAAAATCTAACTTAGTTGAGATAATGGTTTCAACATCAAAGTAAGCTGATGCATCTGGGTTACGGTTACCGGTAAAGCGGTTATCAATTTCTGCACCACCTTTCCACTGGAACACATAATAATCATCAACCACAGCACCATATACTAGGTTAGTGACTGCGCCGATATCTTCACGGAATGCCACTTCTGGCATCATCACATCACCACGCCACAATGGGGCAACCATAGTGTCAGGGAAGCTTTGGAACACATCATTAAACTCATAATGGTAATTATAGAAATCTGGCATTTCGTCAAATTTCACATAACCAAATGGTGAGATTTCAAGTAAGTCATGCAGCATGTCTTGCTCTGCACCGTATAAAGGTACGTGAGGTAAATCATTCGCTGACATTGGAATACTCAAATATTGGTTAGAGTAGCCAGTAATGCCTAAATCAGAGAAACCAAACTCACTTGGTACATCCACAAAGGTGTCACTCGCGCCCTGCATTTGCGCAGGAATACGACACGTCGCATCCTCTAGACTCGTGGTAAACACATAGTGACGTGGGGTATCTAATGACGAAGGTTGCACAGTATTAAAGGCAATGGTATTACCATCAATTGTCATGTCTTCAGTGTATTGTGGTAAGCCAGAAACCTGAACGCTGTCTTCAATTAACTGGAAGCCTGAAGCGAGTTCAGTACTTAAGGTTAACTGACGCTCACCACCTAACAAGTTAGGCGCTAGGCTGACTTCAAACTCAACAATATCACCGGCCTTGGCACTGGTATGGCTTGCTTCAATTTCGGTGTCGCTACCGTCATGAATAAGCTGTACTGGGATATAACCTAAGTTATCATCGTTATAGCTGTCGCTACCAATTCCCACATAACCATAATAAACATCGCCCTCTACAGCATCAGCTAAATCATAGTTTAACTGTACGCGGTAAGGGTCCATGCCATTTGATGAATCTGGGCCAACGGCAGTCAGATTAGCGTCATCTTGATCACCGATGATAGCTAAAGCGAAGGTCATATTATCAGCAAGGTTAGCTGCATCTTCATAATCATACTTATAGTTAGAGCCATAAGCCCAGTAAGTTCCTGGAGTTGGATTATTGATCGCGCAGTAATCGTTGTTATCAATACGAGAGTAACAAATGGCTTCTTCATTCCACTGGATCTCACCGTCGTTATTGACATCCATACCAATATCGATTGATGCATAAGCATTATAGTCAGCTTTAACCACTTCCCACACGATACGCTTAGTGCCTTCTGGTACGTCAAAGAAGTTAACCACTTGACCATCATCAATACGTGATTGCGCGGTATTGTCTAAGTCGCGCACATCACTGCGCTGCATTTGCACATCAAAAAGTTCCGCTTTAACTAAGCCATTAACGCGGCTATTAAAGGTTTGAATTTCTTCAGTGGTGATTTCAGGGGTTAAAATATGCCCTTGTTGGCGGTGGATATTACCGACCACATTTTCAGGCATACTGGTACCACTGTAGCGAATGCTAACCGGTAAATGTTGCATTGGCATATCCGTGCTTGCAGGGGTAATAGTCACATCACCTAGTAAGCGTAGAGATGATGAATCTGCACCCGGTGCTTGAACTTCTAACACTGTTGCTGTGAGCATGATGGCTTGAGTTTCGCCTTTGCTAAGGCTAAATGTCTTAGGCGACACTTCAAGCGACAGCATATCTGCGCCATCCATTGCCAGCGACTCAGCATCCACAGTCCAACTGCCATCAGCTGTCGCGGTAAATGTCCGCATCATGGTACAAGTGCCACTGCAGCTTTCATTGTAAAAATATGGCACGTTTAGGGTGTTAACTGTGCCGCCATTTTTAGGGTTAGCCGCGCGGTAGTTATCACCGGTTTCATCCATGATTAAACCCGCTTTAAATGCGCGAGCAACGTTAATCACGCCACTACCTGCATCACTAAAGCCTGCTGGCTCTAAATCAACAAAGGGGTAAGTTTCAACCGTGCGAGTCACTTCAGCTAAATTCGCAGTCATCATTAATGCTGACTGAATTTGTGCTGGTGTCCAACTTGGTTGTGCTTGCTTTAATAATGCCATTGCACCTGCAACATGGGGCGCTGCCATTGAAGTACCACTAATGGTGTTGTAGTCACCAGGTACACCTACACCAGAAAACGGCATTTCATCAGCCCATGCCGCATAAATATCAACACCAGGAGCGGCAAGGTTTGGTGACATGACTTCAGGGTTATCAAAGTTATGTCCACGAGATGAGAAGTCAGCTAACGCATTAGGCACACGTTCAGTCGTCACCACACTTGAAGCCGTGATGGTTAACTGATGATCACTGCCTTTAGATAACCAGCTTGATAAACCAAACCAGTTAGTTGAAGCATCACCATAATAACCACTATAAGGCAAGTGAATACCGGGGATCACATAAGGGTCGTTATTAACCGACTCTGTAGAGCTGGCGTTACGTAAAATAAAACCACCTGCACCGCCTTCGGCTACGTTAATGGCTTTTTGTACACGAGCGATATCACCACGCTTACAAACTACAATTGGCGCAGTGTCATATGGAATGCCTTCAGGAGAGTTATCAAAAAAGCCTGCTGGGAAGGCTTCATTACATTTTTCATATTCCCAGCCGTAGGCTGTTGCTTCAACCACAGGGCCTGTATAACCTTCGGTAATCCCGCCGCCAACAAGTTCTGGTAGCTCTTGCTCACCGCCAGTTGCGCCAGTAAGCATTTTACCTTCAACACTGAATTCACGTGTATGCGTGGTTGCTGCAACAGAGGTCACCCAAGGGGATAAGTGATCAATGGCCCCGCGGCGTACATTTGCTTCAGAAGGGTCAAAAGAGTTACCCGCTGAGGCTGATACCGAAATACCGGCTTCTCGTGCTGCTAAAAAGGCCATCTCCATTGGGTCTTCCCATGGGAATGCGCCATAAGCAGTACCAATTGAGTAGTTAATCACATCTACGCCATCGGCGACTGCATCTTCAATACCCGCAAGTAATGCAGAACCAGGGCAGCCTGTGTAATTATTAAAGCTGCCGTCACCTGGGTGACATACTTGGTACATAATGACGTTAGCGTGCGGCGCGACACCTGAAATACGCGGTAACATTAAGTCCGTTGGCTTGCCGTCACTGGTTACGCCAACATCAGGTACCATATAGGTACTATCTAATATGATATTACCGGCAGCGGTTGAAGCAGTATGTGAACCATGGCCGTTGTAATCTTCGCCATTAGCAGGTCTTAATGGGCCTTCGATTTCCCACCAGCCTTTATCAGGTTGAAAACTTTCATCGCTATAAGTGTCGGTAATCACAGGGTAAGAGCGCACACCAATAAGCTTGTCATTACACATGCCGGCAAACTCTTCAAGCTCACAGTCGCCTAAATAGCCAGCATAACGCGACGGTAATTGATGTACATAGCCATCATCGCCTTGTGCTGCAAACGATTCATGGTCGGTGTTAATCCCGGTATCGAGCACGCCTACAACAATACCTTTACCGGTAAACGCTTCACCAGTAACTTCACCGGTCCAAAACTTGTCAGCGCCGATATGCTGTGGACCCACATCAGTTTGTAATTGGTAGATGATTTCACGGGTCACACTGACAACACCAGATAAGCCGGCAACGCTTGCTGCTTGATCTTGAGTCATACGCATCGACATACCGTTAAAGGCAAGCTGATAGTTAGCGATAGTTTTAGTGTTACCTACCAAGCTGGTAATTTGCGAGCTTACGCTAGCTTGTTTTTCACTAAGGTAACTACGATATGATTGTACATCGGTACTATTGATATCAACTTTATCATGCAGCTGTGGGCTTAATGCCGCCGGGATTTTACTGGTTCGAGGAGTCGTAGCATTTAATCCAGCAACACCGCCTTGATATAATGAAACTGGCTTGTCAGATAACTGAATAATATAAGTTTGCTCACCTTCAACATCATCTTCATAAACAAAGGGAACTTTTTGATCAACACTTGAAATAGCACGATGAACATTACGTCCATTACTATTTCGAGTTTGTGTCACTACCTCTCCAGATAAACGATCTTTATTTTTATTGTCGTTATATTGCTTAATTGCATCGGTAATAACTATAGGCTTAATATTGGCCGAGTATGCACCATCAGCATTGGCGCTATCAGCACTCGCTCCGGCAGCACCCGCATAAATGGCCGCTAGGGTCATTATATGAACTTTGTTCAGTTTCATTGTCGTTTCTTCCGTTATTATTTGTGAATGCAAATTTTTAACAAATTTGTCACATGAATATTTAACGTGTATTTGCGTTAGCGGCCAATGCATTTTATGAATCAACTGATAGTTTTTGTGAAAAACAATAAAGGCTAGCGATCAAATCATAAAATAAATAAGCTTAAAAACCAATGGTTTGACTTTTTTTAGATAAAAATATCAGCTATATAAGAGATTAAATGGAGTGAATTGAGTTTACTTGGCGCCTATGGTGATACAAAGTGAAACAGTCACTACAGGGTGATTGTTGTGATTATTAGGCTAATTGAACTATCGCCATTAGCTTTACTAATAAAATAATAACAATGGTACATTTTTACTGCTAAATAGCGTTAAGTATCTTTATAGCTAGAGATAATAATTTATTTAATAGTTGGCTTAATAGTTAGTGTTTTATGTTATTTGATAAAGATTAGTTGGTGAACATTATTTTATAAATTTTAGCACGAAAATATTAATTTAAATAATTCAGTTTAAATATAAGTAGGATTGATATGGAATTACGTCACATTAAATACTTTGTTGTATTGGCTGAATTAAAACACTTTCATAAAGCTGCCGCAGAGTTAAATATTACTCAGCCGTCACTATCCAAAAGCTTGCAAAAACTCGAATTATTAGTTGGTGGTAAGCTATTTCAGCGCGACTCTAAAAATATGACGCTAACCCCTTTGGGGGAAATGGTATTAGCTCATAGCCAAAACATTGTAAAGCAGCACGATAATCTAAAACGCGATATCGCCAGCTTTCATGGTGAAAATGAGCATGAAATTAGCATTGGCGCCAGCCCTATTCCATCAAACTGTTTAGTGGGCCCTATATTGGGGCAGTTTATTCAGGCTTGTCCCAAAATGACCATTGATTTTAAAGTGGATCATTGGCAATCATTAACAGAGCTGTTACTTCAAGGAAAGTTGGATTTGTTTGTTGCGGAAGCCAAAGTGACTGAGCTTGAAGATAACCCATTACTTCACTTACAAGCGCTGCCACCATTTCCGGTGATATTTTGTTGTCGTCCTGATCACCCGCTTACTAAGCTGCCGAGATTATATTTAGCGACATTTAGAGATTATCCTTTGGCGATCCCATTGAAATTGCCCATTACCATCGCCAATCAATTTGAAGACTTATTTCAATTACAAAGAGATGATTTTGCCGGTTTAATTCGTTTTGATCAGCTTCACTCAATTAAAGACGCTATTTTTCATTCAGATTTAGTAGTGCTAACTCCAGAAATAGCAGTACGTGATGAATTATTAGCGGGCACCTTGGTGCAGCTTAGCCCGCAATTGATGCCGAAACTGAATGCTAAGTTCAGTATTGTTAGCCTAGCAGAAAACCAACAAAGCCAATCGATTAAGGTGTTTAGCGAGTTTATTGTGCAGCGAGCTAACTCAGTTAAGGACTCAGTTAATGAGCTTGAAAACTTAGATATACAAATTGCGTAAGGCTGAAAAGTAGGGCAAACCTAACGAGTATCAAACTAACTTAGCTTGGCATGACTGCGTTACTGGCACAAATAGCATCACAATTTATATGGTTATTTTCAGAGGGTAGGCTATAACTAAGATGCTTGACTAAAATTGCCGCATGCCAACCAAGGATTGTCAGTATGCTTAAAATTGTATTTTTGCTTCTATTATTTAGTTATTCCCTCGAGATACTCGCCTCTCCTAAGTTTTTTAAAGTTTACTTTGATGCCGATAGAACGGGTCATATTGAATCGTCATTAGCAATTGAACAGGGTTTTAAAGTCGCATTTGAACAGGCAGATAATAAACTTGGTGGCCTTGGTGTGGAATTTGTCACCTTAGATCATCGAGGTAATGTCGGCAGAAGCAAAAAGAATATGGACCGTTTTTTGAAAGATCCTAATGGGATAGTGTTTATAGGCGGTCTGCATTCCCCGCCATTAATAAAATATCGAGATTTTATTAATGAGTCACAATTGCTCACCCTTGTCCCTTGGGCTGCTGGTGGACCAATTACTCGATACCCCTCAAAAGATAATTTTGTTTTTCGGCTTTCGGTAGATGATCAAAAAGTTGGCAAGCACTTAGTTGATTTTGCGATGCAAAAACAATGTAAAAAACCACACATGATGCTCGAAAATACCGCTTGGGGTAAATCTAATTATCGCAGTATGACTTCTGCCCTTGAGGCTTATGGCATGACTGAAGTGGGGGAAACTTGGTTTGCTTGGGGGATAAACCCAGCGCAAGCAAGATTATTATTAGCAACCGCCCAAAAAGAACAAGTTGACTGCTTATTTATGGTCGCAGGGGCCACAGAAGGGGCGTTAATCGTAGCCGCTGTGGCTGAGCTGGGTTTGGATATTTCAATATACAGTCACTGGGGGATTACCGGTGGGGATTTTGCCACTGTGGTGCCATTTGAGATCCGCAATAAAGCAAATTTACACTTCATACAATCATGCTTTAATTTTTATAGCTCAGAGGTAACTGATTTTAATCAGCAGGTTTTTAATGATGCTAAAGCTATGTTTCCAGAGCAGTTTGTTGATAAAAACATCAAATCGCCGGCAGGCTTTGTTCATGGTTATGATCTCGGTAAAATTTTTATCGCAGCCGCCAATAATGTCAGTTTTACTGACAATATAGTCACTAATCGCATCGCAATGAAGCAGGCACTGGAGTCGATGACAGCGCCGGTTGACGGATTAATAAAACAATATCAGGCACCATTTAGTGTATTTAGCCATAGCGCCCCAGATGCCCATGAGGCGCTAGATGAAAACGATTTATGTATGGCGATATACGATGATATTAATGCGGTTAAATTGATTGAGCAGTAAGCCTAAGGCGTCGAATTTATTATGTGGTTTGATAAAAAAAATGGAATGCATTTATTTTCGCTGTTTATTTTGTTGGGGGCCATTACCTTTATGGCGTCCAGTTATATTTTTGTGTCCAATCAGGCCGCTGAAACTGCAAAACTCATCAATGAAGAGAATTTAAAAGGTAAATTTTCTGCAATTGAACAATACGTTGCCGAGTTCATCGGCGCCCATGAAAGGGATGTTAATAAAATATCCACTTACCCTGATGTTATCAGCGCGACGCTAGAAGGTGTTGATGATAAACATACCTTACATGACCAACTATCACTGATAAAACCACATGATGTAGATACTTTTGTGAACCTGTATGACTTTGCTGGCGAGGGCATTTATCTTGAATTTGAGCTTGGGGAGCAACTAAGACATTACCTGGTTGAGAGGATTAATGATGAGTCAATTCTTAATGATAACAACTATATCTTTTTTAACGAGCGTGGCCAAGATTACTTATTAATCACTGAGCCGATACGATATCACGCATTAGCTGAGGGCTTGACTGCTTATATTATCCAGTTAAATGACTCGCAATTAATAGGTCGATTAATTGCAGATAAAAATCATTGGTTTGGGATCAGACAAGACAGGTTTAACTGGGCTATGTCTCCCCAGGGTGGCTGGCAGACTCAAGCGAAAATGATCCCCCAATTTGATATTTATCTTCTGTATGCATCATCGCCACAATTTGTTGAAAAAATAGAGTCAGACTTCTTACGAAGCTTATTTCTTAGAATGCTGCTTGCTACCAGTATGACCATTTTACTCTTGTATTTTTTGGGTAGAAAAATCTTAGTATCCCCCTTTCAGTCATTAGCTCGCTCACAGCAATTACTTGAGCAACAGGCGGAAAATTTAAAAAATAAAGAGGCTGAATCAACTCGACTTGCGCGGGTTGTCAAATATATGCGAGATGCGGTGGTATTTACCGATCCTGATATCAAAATAATTTGGGTCAATGGTGCATTTGAGAAGATGACAGGCTATAAAAAACATGAAGTGTTGGGCATGAAACCCGCAGATTTACTGCAAGGGCCAAAGACTAGCAAAGTAACGGCTCGTAAAATTGGTGAGCTAATAAAAAATAGAGGCTTTGGTACTTTTGAGATAATTAACTACACCAAGAGTAACGAAGCCTATTGGTTAGAGGTGCAAATTGGGCCGCTGTATGATGATTCAGGTGAGCTAGAAGGTTTTATGGCGGTTGAGCGTGATATTACTGAGCGCAAAGAATTGGAAGACTCGTTAAAACTCACTGCCAAAAAAGCCGATGCCGCAAATATCTCAAAATCGCAGTTTTTAGCATCAATGAGTCATGAGCTTCGCACTCCAATGAATGGCGTGTTAGGTATGACAGAACTGATTAAAGACACTTCACTTAATGTTGAACAAGAAGAGATGGTCAATACCTTATTGAGATCAGGAAAGCACATGCTATCTGTGCTCAATGATATTTTGGATTTTTCAAAAATTGAAGCGGGGAAATTAACCTTAAATTTAACCCGTTTTACCATCAACGAACTCAAGTCGGAAGTTGAACCGATTTATAAAGCCTTGTGCGATGAAAAAGGCTTGGCATTTAGCTTTGAGTCGGCTGGCGAGCAAGATAAAGTTTGTGTCGCTGATAAGATCCGAATTCAACAAATACTACAAAACTTGCTCAATAATGCGTGGAAGTTTACCCCTCAAGGGCATATTGCCGCGTCAATTAACGTCATCAATAATGAGGCTGAGCCGTTATTAGAAATTATTGTGTCTGATAGCGGTATTGGTATTAATAAAGATAAACAAGATTATGTTTTTCAGGCATTCTCTCAAGCTGAAGCGGATACCACCCGTCGGTTTGGCGGCACTGGGCTAGGGCTGGCGATTATCTCTGAGCTGGTGAATGTTATGGGAGGTAGCATAGAACTCAATAGTGAGCTGGGGGTAGGTAGCCAGTTTAGAGTGAGTATACCGATTAAATTAGATGCCAAACCGCAACAGGTCACAGGTCATCATAGCTCTATATTTGATGGCTCAGGTTTAAAAGTGCTTATTGTTGAAGATAATAAAATCAATGTAAAAGTGATGAAGATGTTCCTCAAAAAACGCGGCTTTGATTGTGAGGTCGCTGAAAACGGTCAAATTGGTGTCGATAAAGTGCAAGCAACACACTTTGACTTGGTGATCATGGATAATCATATGCCGGTGATGGACGGCATTGCCGCGACTAAGGCAATTAAAGCGTTAAACTTGGCTAATGAGCCGTTAATTATTGGCTGTACCGCAGATGCTTTTGAGCAAACCCGTATCGATATGATCAGCATGGGGTGTACTGAGGTTGTCACTAAGCCTATTCATAGCTCTAAATTAGACGAGATCTTAATCGCTATCTTTTGAGCTTACTCATAGCGATAGCCCGCAAGCCTGCTTACATAAAACGCCTGTCTATCTCATTAACCCCAGTTGCGGTTAACTCAATTGCCCATCGCTAAATCATTAGCAGATAAAGATCATGCTTAGGCACTTAAGATTAAGCTATAGTGACGCCTAAATATCAATAGTTTGCTGTTCAGCCATTAAGTCGTAGGTTGTAAATTGTTACCAGAAAAATTTAAAAAATCAGAAAAAACGATCAAGCATAGTTGGTTTGGGCGCCTGTATTTAGGCGCTGCAGATGCCATTAAATTATCGGCTAATGGCATTGAGTTTCGTGCTCAGCAAGGTCGTTTATTTAGGCATTGGTTTACAGTAAAACCTGTACCTCAGCTGCAACAATTTACTTGGCAGCAACTGGTTGCGCCAGCCGAGTTTACCCCAAGCTTTTTAGGCAGTTTGCTTCGATTTCAAGCCCAAGGCCAGTTTTATCAGGTGCCATTTCTGGGATATTTTTCTAACCCCAAATTTAAACAAGACATTGAACAATATTGGGCGCAAGCTCATGAGCAGCAGCTGTGTGAGTTAGTTGCCCGCATTGAGCATACCTTAGCGAATAAGTATTTACGTCAGTCGTTACTTGGGCAAATACAGCCTCGCATTAAACGTGAATATCGCCGCTGGTTTCCATGGTGTAAATCGGCGGGGTTATCGGTAACGCTTAACGCTGCGTTAGTGAAATTATCTGGCTTTTATCATTGGAATAACGCCAAGATAGCGCAAATTCGTTCTGCTTATGTTGACAGGCAATTAGTCAAATATGCAGACTTTTTTGATAATGTTGAATCAAAGCCATTAACCGATAAACAGCGCCGCGCTTGCGTTATAGATGATGATAACAATTTATTACTGGCAGGGGCTGGCACTGGTAAAACCAGTGTAATGGTGGGGCGTGCAGGCTATTTAGTTGCCAGCGGTCAAGCGCAAGCAGCGGATATTTTATTGTTAGCTTACGGCCGCAAAGCCGCTGATGAAATGGATGACCGCATCAAACAAAAACTGGCCACAGATGCAATAAAAGCCAGCACCTTTCACAGCCTTGGTTTAAGGATTATTGCAGCAGTGGAAGGCAAGCAGCCCAGTTTGTCACCATTGGCAGAAGATGACCAAGCCAAAGAGAAATGGTTACAACTCCAGCTTGATTACTTGCTTAAAGATGAGGTTTTCCGCAAACGGCTGTGTGAGTTTTTTAGCCAATATTATTATGTGGAAAAAAGCCCATTTGATTTTGAATCCGAAGGCGAGTACTTCCAATACTTAACTGACAATGATATTCGCACGCTTAAAGGCGAGCGGGTTAAGAGTTTCGGCGAACTGTATATTGCTAACTGGCTATTTAAAAACGGCATTGAATATCGCTATGAAGCCAAGTATGAGCATGATGTTAGTAGTGTTGATTTTCGCCAGTACCAGCCTGATTTTTACCTGCCAGAATATGATGTTTATATTGAATATTACGGCATTGATGAGGCTAATAATACCGCCAGTTATATCGATAATCAGGCTTATCTTGAGTCGATACAGTGGAAACGCGAGTTACATCAACAGCATGATACTGCCTGTATTGAGCTATTTTACTATCAGCATAAAAAGGGCCAGTTAACGGCAGAATTGCAACAGGCATTAACGGCATTTGAACTGCAATATGCGCCGCTGCCCGATGACGCGATACTGGCAACCCTTAATGAGCTTGGGCGGGTGACTGAATTAGCCAAATTATTTAGTCAGCTTATTGGTTTATACAAAGCGGCTTGCCTTGATAATAAAGGCCTAGACAAGCTATTTAATCAAGCTACTGATCCCAAGCAAAGCCGTAAGGCATTTGAATTGCTCCAGCCCATATTAACCGCTTACCAACAGCAGTTAGCTGCAAATGGCGATATCGATTTTGAAGACATGATTGCCAAGGCGCTTAACTATATACAAACAGGGCAATTCATTAGCCCGTGGCGTTATATTATGGTGGATGAATTTCAAGATATCTCCGAGCCTAGAGCGCGTTTAGTTAAAGCATTAACACAGGCTTACTCAGCACAGAGTAAAACCACAGCCTCATTATTTTGTGTTGGCGATGACTGGCAGGCTATTTATCGTTTTAGTGGCGCAGATGTCAGCCTAACGACCCATTTTAGTGACTATTTTGGCGCAGCTGCGACAAGCTATCTTGACCAAACATTTAGATTTAATAGCAGCATTGGCGATGTTGCTACCCAGTTTGTCACTCAAAATCCGGCGCAGCTTAAAAAACAGATTCGCTCCAACGTGACAGTGACCCAAGCGGCGGTATCAGTGATTAAGCGCGGCGAAAATGAAGCCGCCACAGCTGACAACCCAAGCCCTAATGCGTTAGCACAAGCATTGTCGGCGATTAGTGCTAGGGTCAATAAGCTTAAAGCTGGTACAAAACAACCGACAGTGTACTTACTGGCTCGGTTTTGGTTTCAGCTGCCAGATAGTAACGCCCTAAGACTACTGAATCAGCAATACTCCAATATAACCATTGAGTGTCAGTCCTTTCATGGCGCTAAAGGTAAAGAGGCTGACTATGTGGTGATCATCGGGATGAAAACCGGCCTGCATGGCTTTCCATCAAATAAAATCATCCCGCCTTTGTTAGATGCCTTTTTAGCAAAAGAAGAAGACTTTAAGTACGCTGAAGAGCGACGGTTATTTTATGTGGCGTTAACCCGTGCTAAGCATCGCGCCTATGTGCTGGCCGATATGACCGACGTCAGCCCGTTTGTCACAGAGCTTATTCAAGATGGTTATGCCATTGAGCAAGCAGAATTTACGACCTCTATAGTGCAAAGGCTGTTTGAAGATATTAACTGTGTTCGCTGCACCACAGGAGTATTAAAGCAAAGAACCGGTAACTTTAAATCATTCTATTCCTGTTGCCACTTTCCTTTGTGCGACCACAAAGAAGCAGGCTGCGAGCTTTGTGCAAGCCCCATGACCCGTAAACGCTTTGCAGGCTTTAAAGTCTGTCTTAATGATCAATGCGCCCATACCACACCGTTATGCAGCGTTTGCGGCGCTGATATGGTGCTAAGAAAAAGCGCTCGGGGGGAATTCTGGGGCTGTAAAAATTATCGTGGTAGTCATCGTCAAAGTAGCAAGGCTAACAGCAGGCAAAGTTGCACCCATGCAGTTGATAAAGCCAAGTTAGTACTGCCGAAGTCGATCGACTTGAAAGGAGTGAGCCTTCTCTGATGCTATCAAAGATATAGCAGCAGCTAGCGGCTCACCCTAGGGGCCGATATTATTGCCCTGCTGTTTTTTGATTTAAGTTGCGGGTATAAGTCGGGACATCGAGCTCAGCTAAGCAATGATTATCATCGTTACTGCCTACAGACTTTTCTTTTAGAAAATCGTGAAGATTAAGCAGCTCTACTGATGCAAAGCGGTCTGTTGAAGGCGGTACTTTAGCATCATCCATAATGATTACTGATTGGTCGGTTGTGGCTTGAATACCGGTGGCAATCACCATCAATTCCAGCTCGCAATCCAGCTCAGGCACTATGGTTAATCCAATTATCACCAATGCACTAGGGTCGAGTTGCTGCTGCAGGGTTTCGCCAATCATATTATATTGGCTGAGCTCAATATTTTCAGATGCCATCACACTGACAATCGCTCCTTTGGCATGAGTCAGCTCAACGTCTTCCAGTAATGGATTTTTAAGGGCGCTATTAATCGTCACTTGGATATCTGCACCTGGCATTTGCTTCGCCACTCCCATAGCGGCTCGTCCATGGTGATTTACCACCGCAATGAAATCATTGAGATCGATATTAATCAAACCTGATTGGCTAATGGTGGTGGTTAACCCCAGCAATACATCTTGCAAAATACGGTTACTTTCAAAAAAGGCGTTAACTAGGCTGACTTTCTTATCCAGAGTTTTAGCCAGTTTGTCATTAGGTAACACGATTACAGCATTGGCGTGCTGCATTAATTTATCGACGCCTTTATTGGCCAGAAGATTCCTTTGCTGGCCTTCAAAACTAAAAGGGGTGGTAACCACGGCAATTAATGGTTTATTTAGCGCTGCGGCGACTGAAGCCATGAACGGGATGGCGCCAGTGCCAGTGCCGCCGCCCATACCGCCAGTAATAAAAATGATGTCGGCGAGTTCAATAAGCTCTTTTATTTGTGCTTCAGACTCCTGCGCAGCAGCTTGACCTTTTTCGGGCTTAGCGCCCGCACCTAATCCTTTAGTGGCTTCAATGCCAATTTGTAATCGAGTGCTAGATTGAGAGGCCTGCAGTGATTGTGCATCAGTATTGACGGCAATCAGCAGGACGTTGTCATTGAATGGCGATTGGCTAAGTTGATTTATGGTATTGCAGCCGCAGCCTCCCACACCGAAAACGGCAATGCGAGGTGATGGGCTGTTTTGCGTCAGTAAGTCAAACATCGATTCATCTCCTTGAAGTTATGCTATGCAGGGTAACTTAAGGATGCGACAGCCTAAGACGCAGCAATTTGATAGCGCGCATTGACCTTGTTAATTAATCGAGTGAAATGGGCTCTTAATTTGGCCGGTGCTAGCACTTCGACATTGTCAGCCATGCTCCACAACAATGTTCTTAATCCTGAGGTGTCTTCAACGGTTGCTTCAACCAGATAGCGTTTATCTTCTAACTGCTTAACAGTTTGATTGTCACTGAGCTTGGCATTGCGCATGATAAAGTTTGCTGATGCAGAAAAAAGCAATTCAATATCAATCAACTCCGCTTGGTTTTCCATTTTTCTACGGGCAATATTAGCTTCACTTCGAGTAATGGAAGGGGTGTCCAGCACTCGCACATTACGTAGTAAGTCGATGGATTTGGCAAAAAGTTTTGGCTCAACCGTGCCAATGGTAAAGGTCAGTAGTGCGACACCATCTGATATTTGTATACCTTCAGGATTAATGGGCGTGTAATCAAGCCAATAGCTTTTCCCTTGGATCACTCGCTTTATTTGGCAGGCAATCTGGCGCTTGTTAAGCAGTGCCGATTGCACAGCTTCAAATATTTGTGGATCTTGCTGCTCAATTATAAAAGGAAAAGGTTTAGGTAACTGCGCCACGCGGCAGGCCCAGTAAAGCCAAGGGTTATCAGGATCATTACCTAATATTTGATCTGCACGGTCAAAATAAGGGGTCAACTGCTTAAGGCTTTGGGGAGGCAGCAGTTGGCTAGCACTGTGCTTTAGGGTGTAAAATGCCAATGCCATGTGATTATCCATCAAGGTCAAGTTAAGACCACGCCAACAGGCGGCAATCGACCAGCCAAAAGGCTTGCTTCTGTCATCGAGCACTATGCCAAAAAGTCCCATGTCATACATGGCTTTTAATTCCCGCTGCACGGTTCTTAATCCAATATCAAAATCACGACTTTGCAGTCTTGCAGTGATGTCATTAGCGGTAATGCGCCTTGGATGAGCAGGTATTTGTTCCAGCATGGCAATTTGGCGTTGGATATTGATTTGCATCGATGTTCTCCCGATTATCTATGCCATGAGCATAATATTACCCTGCGACAGAATCTGACGCACTAAGCATTTTTTGTATCATTATCTGATATTTAACCATGAGTAAAAGTTAAAGTTTTAGCTTGGGAATTACGTTGAAGGAAAGCGGAATCGAATACAGGAAGGGGCAACAAAACAACGGGGGTACATATGGGGGACATATCAACAAAAACGGGCTTTCCATTGCTGGAAAGCCCGTTTTCTTACAACAGTTTAAGAATTACTTCTTAGTTCATGCCGTATTTTTTTAATTTTTTGCGTAAAGTGCCACGGTTAATACCTAGCATGTTCGCTGCACGTGTTTGGTTGCCACGTGTGTGTTGCATGATGATGTCTAGTAAAGGTGCTTCAACTTCACTTAATACCATTTCATATACTTCAGACGCTTCTTGACCGTCTAACTGAGAGAAGAAGTTTGTTACTGCGCGCTTAACTGCGTCACGTAATAATTGTGGCTTGATTGTACCGTTAGCGGTTTCAATCTTACCTACGGTTAGCTGGTGAACTTCTGTGTTAGTTGTCTGATCAAACATTCTATTCTGCTCTTTATATTAAAAATTAACTAATTCATCAAAGTAACATTCCACAAGGGAATATTGCTGTTCAGCGGTTTCAAGCCTATTGAAGTCAGCACGAAATTGACGCTGCTCTTCTTGGTTTAGGTACCATCCCATGTGCTTTCTAGCAAATCGGACACCTTTGTACTCGCCGTACAATTCGTACAAAGCGTTAAGGTGTTCGAGCATGATTTCTCGTTGCTCGCTTGCCTCAACTGGCGGTAATTTGTTACCTGTTTCCAAGTAGTGGTGAATTTCTCTAAAAATCCACGGTCTGCCTTGGGCTCCTCGTCCTACCATTACAGCATCGGCGCCAGTGTAGTCTAAGACGAACTTAGCTTTTTCTGGACTGTCGATATCTCCATTGGCAACAACAGGGATTGAGACATTTTGTTTTATTGCTTTAATCGTGTCGTATTCGGCAAAGCCTTTATACATACACTGCCTAGTGCGGCCGTGAACGGCTAAGGAGGCAATGCCACAATCTTCGGCAATATGAGCAATTTCAACACCATTACGGTGTTCAGGTTGCCAGCCTGTGCGAATCTTTAGCGTTACCGGTACATCAACTGCACTAACAACAGCCTGTAAAATCGCTTTTACTAGCTGGGGATCTTGCATTAATGCTGATCCAGCAAGCTTCTTATTCACTTTTTTGGCAGGGCAGCCCATATTGATGTCAATGATGTGAGCGCCTTGTTCAACGTTGAACTGGGCGGCCGCAGCCATTAAATCAGGATCTGCACCTGCAATTTGTACTGAACGAATACCTTCTTCACCAGAATGCATCATGCGCTGGCGGCTTTTATCGGTATCCCAAACTTCGGGATTAGATGAAAGCATCTCTGAAACCGCTAGGCCTGCGCCATAACGTAAACAAAGATTTCGAAAAGCGCGATCGGTGACACCTGCCATTGGTGCCACGATCAGCTGATTTTTCAGTTGATAGGGGCCAATTTGCATTGAGTTATTCACCATGCTCGTCAAAGGGGCGCTATATTAGCCCTTTTTTACCGTCCTGAAAAGGTCAATAAATGAACTAAAGATAACTTTTTTGCTTGACTTTTAGTTGTGGAGTCGTCAGCGCCCCTTTTGGCGTAAAACTAGCTGTCATAAGGGGTGTGCTGCCTTTACCGTTATTTGCGGGTGCCTGTCAAGCGGCTCCAGTCTTCTTTGTGAGCCGCTTCATCCATGATGAACCATTGGCTGTAGAATTGTGATACTTCTTCTGCTTGCTCTTGTAGTAAGCCTGAAAGGGCTAACTTACCACCTGTTTTGACTTTCTCTGCAATCAATGGGGCAAGCTCGCGCAGTGGGCCGGCTAAGATGTTAGCGACTAAGATATCAGCCTGTAAATTTTCTGGTTGGTTTTCGGGTAAATACAGTGACAACTGCTCGACAACACCGTTGCGCTCAGCATTGGCTGTCGATGCATCAATGGCTTGATAGTCAATATCAACCCCGGTGACCTTCTTCGCGCCAAGCTTTAATGCAGCAATGGCTAAGATGCCTGAGCCACAACCAAAGTCGATAACTTCTTTATCTGACAAATCTAAGCTGTCTAACCACTCTAAACATAATGCGGTGGTTGGGTGAGTACCAGTACCGAAGGCTAAACCTGGATCAAGAATAACATTTACTGCGTCTGGTTCAGGGATGTCACGCCAGCTTGGGCAAATCCATAAACGCTGACCAAATTTGATGGGGTGGAAGCTGTCCATCCATTCACGAACCCAGTCTTTATCTTCTACTTGTTCAATTTTATGGTTAAAGCCTTTACCTAAGCAGGGAACTGACTCTAATAACTCTATGGTCGGTGCTAAATCAGTGCCAGCATCAAATAAGGCCATTAATATGGTGTCTTGCCATAAAGGTGTTTCACCTAGTTTAGGCTCGAAAATTGGCTCATCTTGGCCGTCTTCGTAGGTGATAGACACAGAACCTTGATCCATCAATAAGTCGCCTAGCATGTCTGCATGATCGCGATGAGTGTGAATTCGTAATTGGATCCAAGGCATGGGATTTTCCTAACTGATAATAAAATTAAACATGAATTGGCGGCTATTATAGCTGATGCCATAACGAGGTGGCAGATATTCCTTTGGGTTTATCGGCCAAAAAGCAAAAACGCGCCAAATGATAACTATTTAACGGCTGATATTTGTTGTGAAACATTGGCTTTTACACTTCAGAAGTGGACAGATTGTGGGACTATTTCACCGCGATGAGTGTATTTGAGTCAAATTGACTATGATGATTTAGAGGGTAATATTTGTATCGTTATCAAAATTATTTTAGTAATGAATGATTAAGATGTGAGATTAAGGTCCAGACAATGCAGATAAATGATTTACACCTGTTTGTGCGAGTGGCTGATTGCGGCAGTATTGGCGCTGCTGCAGTTGAGCTAGATATTTCAGCTGCTGCGGCAAGTGCAGCATTAAAACGATTAGAGAAACAGTTAAATAGCGTACTGTTTATTCGCACCACTCGTAGTTTGCGTCTGACCGCCGAAGGTGAGCATTATCTGATCCATTGTCGCGAGGCGCTGGCGCAATTGCAATTAGGCCAGCAAGCCTTGTTAACCGAAAAAGGTCAAATCTCAGGTCAGCTCAATATCTCAGTCTCTTCTGACTTTGGCCGGAATGTATTCTTACCTTGGTTAGATAGTTTTCTACTGCAGTATCCAGATTTAACCATTCAACTGCATATAGGCGATAGCCTTAGCCATTTTCAGCACGATAAAATTGATATGGCGTTACGTTATGGCATACCGCCTGATTCAAGCCAAGTGGCGTTTAATATTTGTCATACTCAACGGGTGTTATGTGCCTCTTCTGCTTATATTCAGCATCATGGCGAACCTAAAAGCCCAGCTGAATTAGCGCAGCACAATTGTTTAATTTATAAGGTTGATGAACGTAATTATGATTTGTGGACGTTAATTAACGAGCAGCAGAGCTTTAAAATACGGGTGAGTGGTGATCGAAGTAGCAATGATGCTGATGTCACTCGTCGGTGGGCAGTATCAGGCCAAGGCATTGTATTTAAATCGGCTTTAGATGTTGTAGATGATTTAAATAGCGGTCGACTGCAACAGATATTGCCTGGATTTACCAGTGAGGCGATGCCGTTGAATCTCATTTGTGCAGGGCGACAGCATGTCAGCCCTGCCATGTTGTTAATGCGTGATAAACTGCGGCAACATTGCCTGCAATTACAACAAGCTGTGGCTATTTAGTCTTATGTTTAGAGGGTTTGATATCAAGTTCAAATCTTTATCTCAAAGCGCAGTGGCTTGCTAACATCTCACGATTCGCGTTGGTGTGATCTGCGTCTGACTCTTGCCTTGCGGTGGGTGATCTGGGTCACTTGCTGGTTTTTGGTTATTGCTACCGTTTGTGAACTTGATATGGTCATAAGTCATATTGAATTTACAGGACGTGCAAATTTATGGCTGATCAACCCGCTCTTGAAGCGCTAACCTCTGCAGCAAAAAAGACCAGCGGATTCTCTCATCCTGTATGGGCCGCTCGGGCCGATATGCTTCAAAGTGCAACTGGCCTGTTACTTGGCATATTCATCATTATGCATCTGCATTTTGAGTCGAGTATTTTGATCAGTAAAGAAGCCTTTTATCATGTAGGCCACTTCTTAGAAGGGGGCATGTTCAGTGAAACTGGCCATGGCTTTCCTGTTCTGACTAAATTCATTTCGGCATTTATGCTGATAGTCTTATTAATCCACGCTGTATTTGCCTTACGTCGCTTTCCTGCACAAATAAAGCAATGGCGGGCACTTAGAAGTCAAATGACCATTATGCCTCACCAAGATACTAAAATTTGGTTTTGGCAGTTAATTACGGGTTTTTTACTGTTCTTTCTCGCCCCCGTTCACTTGTTTGACATGATCACCAATCCTGAAATCGGCCCGCATTTATCGGCTGAGCGTGTTTACCACCAAGATGTGTGGATGCTGTATGTCTTGCTATTACCTGCTGTGGTATTGCATGCCATGTTTGGTCTCTATCGCCTAGCGGTAAAGTGGGGCGTGACCACAAAGCGTATGGCGGCGCTTAAGCTTGCCAAAATAATGGTGGTTTACTTAATGATTATTGGTATCGCAAGTTTATTGACCTACATCTTTATTGGGCAATCGTTGGAGTTACCCGTAACGCCTTTTGTACCGAGTTAAAGACACAGTGACTGTGCACAGTCATGCACCATTGAGTTTATCGCTTAGAAATACAAAGCCTAATACCGTATTAAAGGAATGCCAGTGAAAATTATTTATACAGATTCATTAGTTGTCGGCGCCGGTCTTGCTGGTTTACGTGTGGCAATCGCCTCCAAAGAGCGTGGTTTAGATACCGTGGTGCTGTCATTAATACCTGCCAAACGTTCCCATTCTGCTGCAGCCCAAGGCGGTATGCAAGCCAGCCTTGGTAATACAGTTAAAGGCATGGGTGACGATGAAGACGTCCACTTTCAAGACACAGTAAAAGGCTCTGACTGGGGCTGCGATCAAGATGTGGCGCGCATGTTTGCCCATTGCGCACCTAAAGCGGTGCGAGAACTTGCTAATTGGGGCGTGCCTTGGTCACGTATTAGTGCTGGCGATCGTGAAGTAGTGGTGAACGCCGAAAAGGTCACCATTACTGAAGCCGAGCAAGCCCACGGATTAATTAATGCCCGTGACTTTGGCGGGACTAAAAAATGGCGTACTTGCTATACCGCCGACGGCACCGGCCACTCACTACTGTATGCCGTTGACAACAAAGCCATTGAAATGGATATTCCTGTCCATGAACGCATTGAAGCATTATCGCTTATTCATGATGGCAAACGTTGTCACGGCGTCATTGCCCGTTGTCTCATTACGGGTGAATTACGTGCCTATATTGGTAAATCAACGACGATTGCAACAGGCGGCTATGGCCGTATTTATGAAGTCTCTACCAATGCCATTATCTGTGAAGGCATTGGCCAAGCATTGGCGTTAGATACTGGCGTTGCCACATTAGGCAATATGGAAGCGGTGCAATTTCACCCAACAGCGATTGTACCAGTGGGGATCTTAACCACGGAAGGTTGCCGAGGTGATGGCGGCTTACTGCGAGATAAAGACGGTCATCGTTTCATGCCAGATTATGAGCCTGAAAAGAAAGAGCTCGCCTCTCGAGATGTGGTCTCACGGCGCATGACTGAACATATGCGTAAAGATAAAGGCGTTGATAGCCCTTATGGGCCGCATTTATGGCTTGATATCACTTTGCTTGGGCGCAAACACGTTGAAACCAACCTTAGAGAAGTGAAAGAGATTTGTGAAAATTTCTTGGGCATAGATCCTGCCAAAGACTGGATCCCAGTGCGTCCGACTCAGCATTACTCAATGGGCGGTATTCGTACTAATGCTACCGGTGAAAGCCCGCAATTAGCAGGCTTATTTAGCGTGGGTGAGGCTGCGTGTTGGGATATGCATGGCTTTAACCGTTTAGGTGGAAATTCTCTGGCTGAAACTGTAGTTGGCGGTATGATCATCGGTAAGTACGTGGCTGATTTTTGTGAAAAGAACACCCTTGAAATCAATACAGCCGAAATTGAAGCCAGCATGGCTAAGATGCAGCAAGAAATCAACGGCTTGTTAGTCGGTAAGGGCACTGAAAATGTGTTTGATATCAAACTGGAAATGCAGCGCATCATGATGGATTACGTAGGTATTTTCCGCAATGGTCCTGAGCTTGAAAAAGCCATTGCTGAATTAAAAGAATTACTGGTTCGCAGTAAAAGTATTGGCCTTAAATGTAAAAAACGTCATGGGAACCCTGAGCTGGTGGAAGCGTTACGTGTGCCGCGTATGCTGCGGGTTGCCTTAACGGTTGCGTGCGGCGCCAATGCCCGTACAGAAAGCCGCGGTGCCCATGCTCGTGAAGATTACCCGCAACGTAATGATAAAGAATGGCTCAACCGCACTTTATCAACTTGGCCAGACGAAAACGCCCTTGAGCCCAAGCTAACTTACGAGCAACTTGATGTGATGAAGATGGAGTTGCCGCCAGGTTATCGTGGTTATGGTACCGACAATGCCATTGCGCATCCTGATACTGCTGCCCGTGAAGTTGAAATTGAAAAAATCCTCGCTGAGCTGGGTGACGATGCAGACCGCGTTGAAAAACAAGCAGCCGTTATGCCATTTGATTTACCAGAAAGCTTGCGTCCGCGTAATGAAAGATTAAGTGACACCTTTTTGGCGTCAGGAGAAAAGAGCTAATGACCAGCCCACGAACTATCAGTTTTAATATCTTTCGTTACGATCCACAAGATCCAAGCGATAAACCTAAAATGGTCACATATGAGCTCACTGAAGCGCCTGGAATGACAGTATTTATTGCGCTTAATATGCTGCGTGAGCAACAAGATCCTTCACTGCAGTTTGATTTTGTCTGCCGCGCAGGGATCTGTGGCAGTTGCGCTATGGTGATTAATGGCAAACCTACATTGGCTTGTAGAACCTTAACCGCTAATTTCCCTGACGGTAACATTACCCTAATGCCGTTACCGGGTTTTGAGTTAATTGGTGACTTGTCAGTGAACACGGGTAAATTCATGCGCGAGCTAGCTGAGCGACTGCAGTTATGGTTGCAACCTGATGCCAACGATATTGATATTCATCGCTTAGAAACGCCAATGGACCCTGCTGAGGCGGCTAAGTTATATGAGCTTGAACGCTGCGTTGAATGTGGTGTTTGTGTGTCTGCATGTGCCACTAAGCAAATGAAAGACAGTTTTGTTGGCGCTGTGGGGATGATGAAAATCGCCCGCTTTGAAATGGATAGCCGTGATATTCGCAGCGCAGAAGATTTCTATCATGTGATAGGTAATCAAGATGGCGTATTTGGCTGTATGACCTTACTGGGTTGTCAAGATGCCTGCCCGAAAGATTTACCGCACATGCAGCAAATTGCCTATTTACGCCGTAAAATGGCGCAAACTATCGTGAGCTGTTAACTCAGACGTTATAAGGGTTAAATTTACAAATAAAAATGCCGCTAACTCAGTTAGCGGCATTTTTGTATTCAGTTTACTGTACTGAAACGATAAAGAGAATTAACTCTTAGCGCGTTTCATTGCAGTGAAGAACTCATCGTTAGTTTTGGTCATTGCCAATTTATCGATAAGGAATTCCATGCCGGTAACTTCATCCATAGGATTAAGGATTTTACGTAAAATCCACATCTTCTGTAGCTCATCAGGCGTGGTTAGTTTCTCTTCACGACGAGTACCAGAGCGGTTAAAGTCGATTGCAGGGAAAACGCGTTTTTCAGCTGCTTTACGAGAAAGGTGTAACTCTTGGTTACCAGTACCTTTAAATTCTTCGTAAATAACTTCATCCATTTTAGAGCCAGTATCCACAAGCGCTGTTGCGATAATGGTTAAGCTGCCGCCATGTTCGATGTTACGTGCAGCACCGAAGAAACGTTTTGGACGATGTAATGCGTTTGCATCAACACCACCAGTAAGCACTTTACCTGATGATGGGATTACTGTGTTGTATGCACGGGCAAGACGAGTGATTGAATCTAATAAGATAACCACGTCTTTTTTGTGTTCAACTAAGCGTTTGGCTTTTTCAATAACCATTTCAGCAACTTGAACGTGACGACTTGCTGGCTCATCAAAGGTAGAAGCAATAACTTCACCTTTTACCATGCGCTGCATTTCGGTTACTTCTTCAGGACGTTCATCGATAAGTAATACCATTAACACCACTTCTGGGTTGTTATAGGTAATGCTTTGCGCCATGTTTTGTAGCAATAAGGTTTTACCCGCTTTAGGCGGAGCCACAATCAAACCACGCTGACCTTTACCAATTGGAGAACATAGATCCAAAATACGTGAGGTGATGTCTTCTGTTGAACCATTACCACGTTCCATACGCATACGTTCTTCTGCATGCAGTGGGGTAAGGTTTTCAAAGAGGATTTTTGTGCGAGAATTTTCAGGCTTATCGAAGTTAACTTCGTTAACTTTTAAGAGTGCAAAATAGCGTTCACCATCTTTCGGTGGGCGGATTTTACCAAAGATGGTATCACCGGTACGCATATTGAAGCGTCTGATTTGGCTAGGAGAGACATAAATGTCATCAGGGCCTGCTAAATATGAACCATCTGAGCTTCTTAAAAAGCCGAAACCATCTTGGAGGATTTCAAGCACACCGCCACCAAAAATGTCTTCACCGCTTTTGGCGTGGGATTTCAGAATAGAGAAGATGATGTCCTGTTTACGGGCACGGGCCATGTTCTCTAATTTCATGCTATCTGCTAGTGAAACCAGATCTGATATAGACGTGTCTTTTAATTCAGTTAAATTCATGTTGGGGGTCTTGTATTACGCGACGATGCTTACTGCAATCAATCTTTCTTTGGGTCTTACGAAATTGAAATAGTCGATTGATAAGCGAGTAGGGGTTTGGTTGAAAAATCTGATGAATAAATTAGCACTATATGGGCAGTGCGTCCAGAATTTTAGCGAAAAAACGGCACAAATTGTTCATATATTGTGCCGATTGTCACTTTTCAAACGTAAAACACGCAACATTATTAAAATTGATTGTTGTTCATTACACTAAAATAGCGTTTTTTTTAGCAATAACCTGCTAACGGGGTTAGCAGGTTATGTCATTAATCAATAGTGCCGCGATTTTATAAATAGACTTGATTAAGCTTGTGCGTCAATAAACTCTTTAAGTTGAGTTTTTGATAAAGCACCCACTTTAGTAGCAACTAACTCGCCGCCTTTAAACATTAATAATGTTGGAATGCCACGTACACCGTACTTAGCAGGTGAAACATTATTTTGGTCAACGTTTAATTTAGCTACAGTTAGCTTACCCGCGTACTCTTCAGCCACGTCGTCTAGGATTGGGGCAATCATTTTACAAGGACCACACCACTCTGCCCAGAAGTCTACCAGTACTGGTAATTCTGAGTTAATGACGTCGTTTTCGAAGCTGTCATCGCTTAGGTATACAATTTTATCGCTCATGTAGATCTCCAGATTTGGCACCATTGCTAGTTTATTAATGGCTTACCATGTATATTGGGACGGTTAAATAGCTTTTCAAGTGACCGTTCTATTAATGTAGCTATTTGAAACGATCGAGTCTTTTTTTGCAACACTAACGGGTATGCTTGCGCTATGAGCGAAACACATTTATCAACACAAAGATTCGCCGACTTCCCTCTGAAGTCAGAGGTTATACAGGCTTTGAACGAAAATGGCTTTGAATTTTGTACGCCAATTCAGGCGTTATCTCTTCCCATTTTATTACAACAAAAAGATATTGCTGGCCAGGCACAAACAGGAACTGGCAAGACAATGGCCTTTTTAGTGGCCACTTTTCACCACCTTCTCTCAGTTGCTGAGCCAGAAGGTCGTCAAATTAATCAGCCTAGAGCTATCATCATGGCACCGACTCGCGAACTTGCGATTCAGATTGCCAAAGATGCTAAATTGCTTGCACGACATACGGGTTTAAAAGTCGGTATTGTTTATGGCGGTGAGAGTTATGATGTTCAACGCCAAGTGCTTGATGCTGGTGTTGATATTTTAATTGGTACTACGGGTCGTATTATCGATTACGTACGCCAAGGTGTGATCAGTTTAAATGCAATTCAAGCCGTTGTGCTTGATGAAGCTGATCGCATGTTCGATTTAGGTTTTATTAAAGATATTCGTTTCTTGTTTAGGCGTATGCCTGATGCTAAGTCACGCTTAAATATGTTGTTTTCAGCGACGTTATCAATGAAGGTTCAGGAATTAGCTTACGATCATATGAATGATCCAGAAAAAGTTGAAGTCTCACCTGGCGAAAAAACCTCAAAGAACATCAAAGAAGAAATTTTCTACCCTTCGACTGAAGATAAAATGCGTTTGCTTCTGACATTAATGGAAGAAGATTGGCCAGAAAAGGCTATCGTATTTTCAAACACCAAACACAGCTGTGAAAAGGTGTGGTCATGGTTAGAAGGCGACGGCCATCGAGTGGGGTTATTAACCGGTGATGTACCGCAGAAAAAACGTATTCGCATTTTAGAGCAATTTACTTCAGGCGCGCTTGATGTGTTAGTTGCAACTGATGTGGCGGCGCGTGGCTTACATATTTCTGATGTATCTCATGTTTATAACTATGATTTACCAGATGATTGTGAAGATTACGTTCACCGTATTGGTCGTACAGGTCGTGCGGGACAAAAAGGTGTGTCAGTGAGTTTTGCTTGTGAAGAGTACGCACTGAATTTACCGGCCATTGAGACGTATATTAAGCACTCAATACCAGTCACTAATTATGATCGTGAAGCTTTGCTAGACGATTTACCGCCACCGGTTCGTATCCATCGTAAGCACCCAACAACACGTACGCGTGATGGTGCGAGAAGTGGTGCGCATCGCAGTGGTGGACGTCCACCTCAAAGGGCACGTAGACATTCGTAAATGACAGTGACAGCTGCAATGCCTGCATATGCCGCGATAACACTCGGCTCAAATAGTTTTAATATGTTGGTCGCTCACACCCTGAACGGCCAACCCACTATTATTGCAAAATACAAACGTAAAGTACGTTTGGCTGAAGGTATTGGGGCTGATAACCGTCTTGATGAAGCCGTATTACAGCGCGGGCTAGATTGTTTGCAAATGTTTGCTGAGATGCTTGATAAACATCAAGTCGCAGCTGAGCATGTGGCGGTATTTGCCACCGCAACTTTACGTGTGATCAGCAATGCTGATGAGTTTCACCAACGGGCATTACCGATTTTAGGTCATCCGATTGAAGTCATTAGTGGTTTGCGAGAAGCTGAATTAATTTACCAAGGTATGGCGGCCACTACAGAAGGTGGCGGCCAACGCTTGGTGATTGATATTGGCGGCGCCAGTACTGAGTTTATTATCGGAAATGGTAATCAAGTGCTGTTTAAAACCAGTTTAGACTTTGGCTGTGTGCGCTTTAATCAACAGTTTTTTAAGCAAACGCCTTATCTAATGGCTGATTTTGAGCAAGCTAAAGCTGCGGTACTGATGGCGCTGAAGCCTTGCTTGCAACAACTGACACAATTGGGTTGGCAAGGCGTTGTGGGCGCATCAGGGGCTGTACAGTCTGTGGTGTCAGTACTTCATCATCGCGAGCTGTCTGAGATCATCACTTTGAAAGTGCTGCATCGTTTTAGAGACGAAGTGTTGGCACAGCAAAATGAGTCACTGCATCATATTCAAGGCTTATCTGCTGAAAAAGCACCGACATTTGCCTCAGGGATTGCGATTTTAATCGCCTTATTTGAGTTACTTGATATTGAGTCGCTTAATTTATCGGGTGGTGCGCTGCGTGAAGGAGTGCTAAGCATGTTGGCTGCAAGAATGGCTTAATGCTTTAATGACCTTGTAATAAAAATCGAATACAAAAAACGGGATCATTTGATCCCGTTTTTATTTGCCTAAAAAAACTCAAGAGGCTTTCAAAACAGACTATTTCAGAATGTTGACTAAATCTTGTTCCAGCGACACTGTTGGACGTTCAACGATTCGGCCAATTTCTTCATCTTGTTGCTGAATGATAAAGGTCGGGATTCGGGTGAATTCATATGCTGCCGCTAGGCCTTCTGGATCAACTTTGCTGCGATCAATACCTATGTAAGTCACGGTAATATTCGGATTGGCCGCTTCTTCGATAAGGCGCATGAAACGTGGCGTTTCACGATGGCAATCAGGGCACCAAGTACCAATAATTACCACGATATTTGTTGGGGTAGTTACCGCTTTTAATTCAGTTAATGCGGCAGCATCAATTTTATACTGCTCATACTCTGCAGCGTAACCTGGTAAGTCTTTTTCAAGTGTTGAAATATCAACAAGTCCGGTAATAATCACTTCTTGTTTCTCCTCGCTGCATGTTGCCATGAAGCCTGTTTGCTCTTCATCGAATGAACAACCACTGCCAGCCATGGCTGAGCCAGCAACCAAATGGCTGCCAAAGAAAATTGCGGTTGTAGCTAATAATGTTTTAACAGTGTTATGCATGATAAGGCCTCAAGAAAGAACAATAAAACAATTCAATCATTTAACCTTAGGTTAGTGAAGTTGAATATTAGCTAGCTGTTAGCTAGATCACTAATATAAGTAAAATTCAAAGATAACTTTGCACTGGCTCATAGTGCATTAGCAAGAGTTAATGTTTATTGCTACGGCGATGAATGTCACTATTGGGGGGTGTATTAGTCGCCTTTATAATCAATTTGAATCATTTAGCCTGCAAAATGCGCTATAAAAAAGGAGACCAATAGGTCTCCTGTTTGTTATTCATCTTGTATAAATAACATTTTTATTTACTTATCTTCTTTAAGCCACTGAGCTGCGCTTTTAGCAAAGTAAGTTAAAATACCATCGGCGCCAGCGCGCTTAAAGCACAGCAGTGATTCCATCACGATAGCCTTTTCGGCTAACCAGCCATTTTGAATTGCTGCCATGTGCATGGCATATTCGCCACTCACTTGGTATGCAAAAGTCGGCACTGCTAGTTCGGTTTTTACGCGGCGAACGATATCAAGGTATGGCATGCCAGGCTTTACCATTACCATGTCTGCACCTTCTTGAATATCTAATGCGACTTCATGTAAGGCTTCATCGCTATTGGCTGGATCCATTTGGTAGCTATGCTTGTTGCCACCTTTAAGGTTACCTGCTGAGCCGACAGCGTCACGGAAAGGGCCGTAGTAACTAGAAGAGTATTTGGCTGAATATGCCATAATTTGAGTGTTAACGTGGCCTGCAGCTTCTAATGCTTCACGAATAGCGCCAATTCGGCCATCCATCATGTCTGAAGGAGCGACAATGTCAGCGCCGGCTTCAGCGTGTGATAAGGCTTGTTTGACTAAGATCTCAGTGGTGATGTCGTTAAGGATGTAACCTGTGTCATCAATAATGCCGTCTTGACCATGGGTGGTGAAGGGGTCAAGTGCCACATCTGTCATAATCCCAAGCTCAGGAAAAGCTTGTTTTAACTCACGTACGGCGCGCTGTACTAAACCGTCACAATTGTAAGCTTCTTCAGCCATGAGGGTTTTCTTTTCCGCAGGTGTAACTGGGAACAGGGCAATCAAAGGAATGCCAAGTTCGACTAATTCAGCGGCTTCTTTGAGTAATAAGTCGATTGAATAGCGTTCAACACCCGGCATCGACGCCACTTTTTCGGTGCGATTGTTGCCTTCAAGAACAAACATTGGGTAGATAAGGTCATTCACCGACAGTTTGTTTTCTGACATTAAACGGCGGCTGAAATCATGTTTACGCATGCGGCGCATTCTGCGCTGTGGAAAAGCACTAGTAATTATATTCACATTCGACTCCTGAAATTAGACTGATCTTAATCAGACGAAAACAGACAAACCTGATTTCGTCCACTGCGCTTAGCTTGGTAAAGCGCTTTATCTGCTTGTTCAAGTAACTGAGTTGGCTGTTCATTGGTTTCGATAATGGCAGCGCTCACACCGATACTTACGAAAAGGGAAATAGGGTTATTATCCCAATCGATTGATAAATTAGAGATTGCTTGGCGAATTCTTTCAGCCAATAGCATCGCTCCTACACTATCAGTATTTGGTAATATAATAGCAAACTCTTCACCTCCAAAACGTGACACCAGATCGGTTGGTCGTTTTAAAAACTCAGAAATTGTTGTCGCAATCACTTTAATTGCAAGGTCGCCAGCAAGGTGACCAAATTGATCATTAATCTGTTTAAATTTATCAATATCAACCATTAGGATAGCAAGTGAGGTTTGCTGACGACGACTAATGCGTCCTTCTGCGGTTAGGCGTTTATCAAAGGCGTTTCTATTTTTTACCCCAGTTAAACTGTCAGTGGTGCTTTGTTGCTGCAGCTTTTGATTGGCATCATTTAGCTCACGTAAGGTGACTTCGAGTTCAAGAGTCCGCTCAGCGACCATTTGTTCGAGACGTTCATTGGTTCTCGCTTCTGCTTTTAAAGCTTCATCACGGTTTTGTTGTAGTTTTTGGGCTTGCTCTAGGGCCTTTTTTTGCATTTGAAGTTTGGCTTTTCGTTCATCGTTATAGCGCACTGCTAGCACTGCAGCCATGACAATGACTTCAAAGGTCAGTCCGATCATCATTGGAGTATGCGCTGGCATATACCACTGTAAATAGCCCAGATAAATGAGCCCGCTGAGAATGGCACCAATAAATAGCCCGATACGGGCAATAGCATATAAACGTGCATTTTTACTGCCTTTAATTACTTGTATTAAAGATACTGTAATCAGTACACAGCTAATGGCGATTACCGAGAAAGTGAGCAAATATAAGCTGAACTTAAAATCAATAAACGAGATAACCAGACTCAGTAAAACGCAGTAAACCGCAAGGTAACGACCGACTAATAGCATCGGTTTATTATGATATTTAAGTAGCATCACTTTTTCGGTAAACATCAGCGCAAAAGCTAAGGCTATCGGGATTAATATCGGAATGGCTAAGTTTTGCACCACCGGCAGTGTGGGCCATAAATATTGAAAGGCAATACCATGAATAGTGGCCACAAGTAGAGTTAAACTGAGTACATAGCCACTATAGTAACTATAACTAAAAGACCCTGATGCGAGGGCAATAAACAAACTAAATAGCCCAATGGCAATCAATATCCCAATTTGAAAGCCATTAGCAAGGCTTTGAGACTCAATGGCATGGCTGTAATCATTTTTACTCCATAGTACCAATGGAAAATTTAAGCTGCCGCGATTATCGATTTTTAAGTAAAAGGTATGTGTTTCGTTTGGCTGTAATTCAAAGGGGTAAAGAAATAAATTACTTTGCAGTGGGCGCTGTTTAAACGGATAGCTATCACCCATTAGCTCCACTTTTACTAATTTGTTATTGACTAAATGATATAGTTTCATGCTATCTAGCAGTGGGTTATTCAGCGCTATCATGCGTGATAGATGGTCATTAGGGCTAAAAATACTAAAACTCAACCAAGTATTTTTAGCGCCAATTTTACGCATATCGCCGCGGCTTAACTTGCGCCAATCTTGTTGGCTATTTTTTAGCAGTGTTAAGCTGGCAAGCTCTTCAATATCTTGAGACTGATTGATATACATCCAATCCGTTAATTTGATTTTTGTAATGGATGAGGCGGTTAATCTTAGCGGGGTATTGGCGTGCTCAACGGCAAGCGCGTGGGCTGCTTGTAATTGAGTTAGCAATATAATAAAAAACAAAGTAAATGCTTTAAACGCCCAATGCACTTGCTGCATTAATCCTGCCCTAGGTTAAAAAAACGCTGGCTGTTGGTGTAGCAATGGGCTGCCAGCTCTGCATAGGGTTGCTGACGAAGATTAGCAATATACTCGGCAATATAGGGCAAGTATTGTGGCAAATTTTTGCTAGATTTGGGTTTAGGGCGCATGCTGCGAGGTAATAAATAAGGGCTGTCAGTTTCAACCATTAAGCGGTTGTTTGGGATCAATGGCACTATGCTCGCCAGCTCAGCGCCGCGACGTTCATCGCATACCCAGCCAGTTATGCCGATATGTAAATCTAATTCAAGACAAGCAAGTAACTCATCTTTGCTGCCCGTAAAGCAATGCAGCAGCGCTGCAGGGAGCTTGTGGCGATATTGACTTACTATTGCAATAAAGTCCTCGTGAGCGTCACGACAGTGCATCAGTACCGGCATTTGTAATGCAACTGCCAATTCAAGTTGGGCGTGAAAGGCAAGGCGCTGGGCATTACGGGGAGAAAAGTCGCGATTATAATCTAAACCGCATTCACCAATAGCAACCACTTGCTTTAATGCTGCTAAGGTTTTTATCTCATCAGCACTGGCAGCATTCCAGCTACTGGCGTGGTGAGGGTGAACCCCTGCAGTGCTATAGAGTTGCTGAGGGTATTTTGCGCACAGCGAGGCGCTGTCGCTACTTTCAGTAATATCACTGCCAATAACAATTAACGGCGAAACATGATGTTGCGCCGCTTGAGTCACTATGTTGTCAATATCAGCGATTAACCTGCTGCTAAGCAAATTAACGGCTATGTCGATATGCTGCGGCATGATTTATTTTAAACGCTTCACTCGAATAGTGGAGTTACGATCATCGCTGCCCAGTAGGAATGAACCGAGAGCGCCTTTTTCAACAAAGACGGTTTGATCTTTTTTCACTTTATAGCGGTCAGTACCTGATTGCTTCCAAGTTTGATTATTAGACAGGGTAATAATTAATGAGCCGTAAGGATCTTTTTTTACCGATACAACGTCAGCATAAAGGCGAGTGACATCCTCATCGACCTTCTTTTTAAGACCAAACTCTTGTTCTGCAGTAGGATTGTTAGACGTTGCAACTGCAGCCTTTGTTACGGCAGATGCAGTTACTACTGCTGGCGTCGATACCGCAGTAGCAGTCTCTGTTGTCGCTGAAGTGAGGGAGGTGTTAACTGACGCGGCTAATGTGTCGTAACACATTAGCCGGTCAAGTTTGTCAGTTTGAGCTGCACAGCTCGCCAGTTGTTGCTCAACACTGGCCTGTGCTTGAGAAGAGATAGCCAAAGCAAAAGTGGCAATCAAAGTTAAACGCATTACAGAATCCTTCTTTTTATTGGTTAACTAGTCCATGAGTGCGATGCGCAATTTAACTATCAGCTTTCTCGTTCTCTGGCTCTTCGTTATCTGTATCTTCTTTTGGGGTATATAGCCTAGCTGCTAATAAACCACCTTCAAATAATATTAACATAGGAATCGCTAACATTGTTTGTGAAATAATATCAGGTGGCGTTAGCATCATGCCAACCACAAATGCACCTACAACAATGTAAGGGCGTTTTTGTTTAAGCTCATCTGGTGTTGTCACGCCAGCCCAGCACATTAATACTACGGCTACAGGGATTTCAAAGGCTAAACCAAAAGCAAAAAATAGCTTTAAGATAAAACTTAAATAGCTACTAATGTCGGTTGCTACTTGCACTCCTTCTGGTGCGACACTGGTGAAAAACGCAAATACCACCGGAAATACCACGTAATAGGCGAAAGCAATACCGAGGTAAAATAATACCGTACTGCTAAATAGCAGCGGCATAATCATGCGCTTTTCGTGTTTGTATAAACCGGGCGCCACAAATGACCATACTTGAAATAGTACGTAGGGGATCGCCACAAAAAATGATAACACTAAGGTTAATTTAAATGGCGCAAAAAAGGGCGCGGCTACATCCGTTGCAATCATACTGCCGGTCTCTGGCAGTGATTGCATTAATGGGATTGCCATATAATGGTAAATGTCATTTGCCCAATAAACTAAGCAGATAAATACCAGCAATACGCTGCCGATAGCTCTAAGTAACTTATTTCGTAACTCAAGCAAATGACTGATAAGAGGTAGCTGTTGTGACATTGGTTACCCGTGTTAGCTTTTGGTATTTGAACTGTCAGAGTCGTTTGCTTGTTCACTTTTGGCAGTAGAACTTTCAGCGGGTGTAGCTGCAGAGGTATCTTTGGCTACTTCGTCAACTTGATAGGGACGATTAACCGATTTTGCAGCATTTTTTAGCTGATCAATGGACTCTTGTAGTTCAGGTGATAGGTTCGACAAACCTTTGCTTTCTGCTTTTTTAAGGTCAGCATGAAGCTGATCAATTTTAAGCTCTTGCTCTAATTCATCTTTGACTGAGTTTGCCATCCGCTTTAATGAGCGGATCCACTCAGATATTGAACGTACTGCAACCGGAAGTCTTTCGGGGCCGAGAACCACAAGCCCCAAAATTCCAATCAGCAGTAGCTCCATAAAGCCAATACCGTCAAACATAATGAATTACGCCTGTTCTTTATCCTTTGACTCGGATTTCTGCTCAGTTGCCTGTTCAGACTTTTTCGCAGTGCTGTCTTCTAGAGACTTCTTTTCTTCATCTTCAGGATTCATTGCATTTTTGAAGCCCTTAACAGCCCCACCTAAATCGCCACCTAAAGAACGTAATTTTTTAGTTCCGAATAACAACACAACAATTAACGCAATAATTAGAAGCTGCCAAATACTGATGCCGCCCATGAACATTTCCTCTATAAGAATAAAAACATGATGTTGGAATTTTTACATTCACAATTGTAACCTTTATACATAGAGTATTATGAACCTCTAATGTATAAGTGCTAGTTAAAATTTACGGTTTTTTGGTCTGGATCGCCATCCTGTGAACCAAAGCACTATACCTGATGTGATACAAATGTAAGCAGGCCATAGTGTAGCGTATTGGTTTAATAATATTGTGCCACAGATCAACATTACAGCAGCTGTTATTAATAAGTAATTACTTTTATGGGCTTTATGTTGAAATTTTAGGTACTTATCAAGCATTTGTTGTTGGGTGCCCAGTAGTTTTCGACCCATTTTTAAATTGTCATAGATAAGTTCTGGAAATTCTGGCAGCTTTTCAGCCCAATAAGGGCTCTTCATTTTAACTTTATCAAAAATGGCTTTCGGGCCGACTTGTTCAGACATCCACTGCTCTAAAAACGGTTTAGCTGTTGACCATAAGTCTAGCTGTGGGTACAGCTGACGACCTAAGCCTTCAATGTAAAGTAATGTTTTTTCGAGTAAAACAAGTTGTGGTTGCACGACGATATCGAATCGGCGGGCAGTGCGAAATAACTCCAGTAACACATGGCCAAATGAGATTTCGTCTAATGGCTTATTAAACATGGGTTCGCAAACCACTTTAACCGCTTGCTCAAATGCCAGTACGTCAGTGTTTTCTGATACCCAACCCGATTCAATATAAAGCTGGGCAATACGCTGATAATCACGATTAAAAAAGGCTAAGAAATTTTCTGCTAAATAGCGTTTGTCGACATCATTAAGGGTGCCCATAATGCCGCAATCCATGCCGATATAAAATGGATTGTCAGGGTGTTCACGGCTTATAAAAATATTGCCAGGGTGCATGTCAGCATGGAAAAAATTATCACGAAATACTTGGGTGAAAAACAGCTCAACACCGCGTTCAGCCAAAAGCTTTAAATTAGTCCCTTGGGCTTTTAAGGCTTCAATATCTGAAACAGGAATGCCGTAAACACGCTCCATTACCATTAGGCGAGGGTAGCAATAATCTTCATAAACATAAGGCACATACAAGCTATCAGAGTCTAAAAAATTGTTACGTAGCTTGATGGCATTGAGCGCCTCTAGTTTAAGGTTTAGCTCGCCTAAAATGGTGGTGCGATAATCATCAATGACTTCAGCAGGGCGCAGACGATTGCCTTCACCTAATAGCTTTTCAAGTAAATTGGCCGCTTGGCACATCAGTTGTAAATCAGCATTAACTTGCGCTTCAACGTTGGGACGTAAAACTTTTAACACCACCTCTGCGCCATTTTCTTTCAAGTTAGCAGTGTGAACTTGAGATATGGATGCTGACGCTAAGGGAATGTCTTCAAAGTTGTCAAATAATGAGTCTATCGGCGCTTTTAGTTCTGCTTCAATAGCTTGGCGGGCAAGGGTTGAATCAAAAGGTGGTACGCGGTCTTGCAACATAGCCAGCTCACTGGCCCACTCATCATTGAGTAAGTCACGGCGAGTTGACAGCATTTGTCCCAGCTTGATGTAAACCGGTCCTAAATCTTGCATCGCCAGCTTTAAACGCTCAGCAGAAGATTTGTCTTTGTGTTGGTTGCGGATCCAAAAGAAACAATTTCGCAGAAGTGAAAAGTACCAGGGAGTTTTATTTTTGGGTAAAACATCATCTAAGCCGTAATGGAGTACAGTTTTTATGACTTGGTAACCACGCCTGATACTTGCAATTGTCATGGGGTAATTTTTTCTCTTAATTTTGCTATCTTGGACTCAATGCTTGTTGTTCTATCAACAAGCTGTTCCAGATTATCACGAAAATGAATGAAGTCGATTTGATGAGGGGCGAGTCGATATTCTTCAGTGGTTAATTGACCCACATGAGAGAGCGACTTTTCAAACACTTGCTTCATTGAACTGGCTAAGTGTTTGGTATTAGTCAGCAACATATGAGTCGGGGCATCACCAATATACTTTGATAATGGCTCGGCAAAATCTAACTCAATGTGCTTTAAGTAATGACTAAAGCTTTGCAATAAGTTGATATCGCCATCGAGGATCAGCTTATCTTGCTTAATGAGCTCGGTAAGGTTAGCCCCTTCAGTCACCTTATAAAGCGTAGTGACATCAGCAGTAATACTGACGTCAACAGTGGCTTCATAAGCGCTCATGACTTGAATTTGCGGTGCAAAAATAAGGTATATTGGCCAACTAACTTGGGTTAACTGAATTTTGAATACTTTACCGTGCAACGGCTTTAGTCGCGCATATTCACCCTGATCTTGTGCTTGTAACTGCCCGAGAGCAGTTTCCATTGCAGCACAAGCCAGTAATGAACAGTGGTTCGGCAGCATTAGAATTTATAACCGCGATGTAAGGCGACAACACCATCAGTCATATTGGTGTAGTCAACTTGTTCAAGACCGGCATCAAGCATCATTTGCTTTAAGGTTTCTTGATCTGGATGCATGCGAATTGATTCAGCTAGGTATTCATAGCTGTCAGCATCTTGGGTAATTAGTGCGCCCATTTTAGGCAACACTTTAAAGCTATAAAGATCATAAACTTTACGCATGACTTCGTGTTGAGGTTTTGAGAACTCAAGCACTAATAACTTTCCGCCAGGTTTTAGTACCCGGCGCATCGAGCGTAATGCTGCGTCTTTATCGGTCACATTACGTAAACCAAACGCAATGGTAATAATATCAAAATGATTGTCAGGAAACGGCAGTGCTTCAGCATTAGCTTGTACGTAACTGACATTGCTAACAATGCCTTTGTCGCGCAATTTAGTACGGCCAACTTTAAGCATTGAATCATTAATGTCAGCAAGAATAACCTGGCCGCGCTCACCCACAAGGTGTGAGAATTTAGCGGTTAAATCACCGGTGCCGCCAGCAAGGTCAAGTACTTTCATGCCCGGTCTTGCGCCTGCGGTCGCAATCGTGTGACGTTTCCAAAAACGGTGTACACCGAATGACATAACATCATTCATGATGTCGTATTTAGCAGCAACCGAATGAAATACGTCAGCAACTAAATCCGCTTTTTTCTCTGAATCAACGGTTTTGTAACCAAAATGGGTGTTCTTTGGGTCGCCCTCAGACATCTGTGTATTCCTATAATGTGCGGTAATTAACAGCGAGTGTATGTCATTGCTTGCTTTGCAGAAACTTCAATCAGCCAGAATGTGATCAAGTTTACTTGAAATAGCTAAGAATGCGTTAAGACAGCGTATTATTCTATCTCATCAAAATTGCCCTGCATTAGAGCATAAAATTCACAGTTATTGAATAGTGAAAGTATTAGGTAATAGCGTGCAATAAATTTAACAGCTTAAGTTTGTACGATCCTTAAGCGAGAGAAGTTCAAATATCCCTTGCTTAAGCTAGCTTACTTTTCTTGCCTGGATATAACTGTACATTAATTCACAGACACTTTGGCCTACATCACGCTTACCAGCCATATCACCCGCATCGTGACATTGAGGCGCGGCTTCAGCAATATGCAGATAAGCACAAGGGCAGTGTTTAGCGATGTGATGAATATAGTGGCAGGCATCTAACAAGGGCACACCGGCAAAAGTGGATGCGCTGCTGGGCATTTTGGCGATGGCATCTACATCAATTTCTAAGGCCACTGGCAGTTGAGTTTGATTAAGATTGCTGGCGATTTGTTGCAGCGCTTGGCTTAAGTCGATTTCTCGTCTGACCCAAATTTGCTGAAAGCTGTGCCAATGACCGCCAAATAAGCTTAATTGCTCTAAGGTGGCTTCAGTGTTTTTTAGCTCATGTAAACCTAGCACATGGTAATAAGCCAGTGCGCCATTGGCTGCAGCATAGCTAAATCCGTTGCCACTGTGGCGCCCTTCCCGTGGGCGAAAATCGCTATGGGGATCAAGGTTTACTGCCGCAGCCGCCTGATTAAAGTGAGCCTTAGTCGCCATTAGCATGCCATATGCATTGTTATGACCGCCGCCGATCACTATGGGCTCAAGCTCTGCTGCCATAATTTGGCTGATCACACTAATGACTTGGTTATCAAGTTCTTTAGTCGCTTGCCTTAACTCTTCTAGGGATGCCGCTTCTGGCAGTGGGGCCTGAGATATTTCCCCTAAAATAAGACACTGTTTACCATCAAGGTAGCGGTTGGACTGCAAATTAAGCCATTGTTGCATAGTGGCACTAAAGGCTGCAGATGAGCCGCCGCGGCCTAAGTTAGCCCTTGGACCAGCATCTTCGGTAATTCCGACAATAACAAATTGCACCCCATTGGTTTTAGCCTCACAAAGTGCCTGTTTAAGATCCGCTAAAGAGGGGGCTGATTCGGAGATAAGCTTGACGGTTTGGCCCAGTTTGCTTTCGCCATCTCTGCTGGAGAGGTATTGATTAACTTCACTGCGGGTCATTATCTGCAACATTAAGAACCTATTTCATTCAATTGGGGTTAGCTTTAAGGCTAATATGTCGAGCCACATATCTAGAGTCAAATACTTAGAGCTTATGACTTAAAAATAGGCCATAAAAAAGCCAGCATAGCTGGCTTTAGTCGATATTTAAACTGGTAATATGTAACCAGCAATATCAATCGATTATTCGATATCTAATGGCTCTGGCGATAAGATAACGCCAGTATTGTCAGCATAGATATGGTCGCATGGCAGGAATGTTACCCCACCAAAGTTAACTGGGATTTCAACTTCACCAACGCCATTAGTGTCAGCGCCAATCGGGATTGAAGCTAATGCTTGAATACCAATATCCATTTCTTCAAGGGTGTCAACGTCACGTACTGAGCCGTAAACAATAATGCCTTCCCACTTGTTAGCCACTGCGATTTCAGCAATCGAGGCATCAATTAATGCACGGCGCATTGAACCGCCACCATCTACTAACAAGACTTTACCTTCGCCTTCTGCTTGCAGCGCATCAGCAATTAAGCCGTTATCTTCAAAACATTTGATGGTACTAATCGAACCACCAAAAGAGCTACAACCGCCGTAATTACTGAACATTGGTTCTACTACATCAACGACATCTAAATACATATCACACAATTCTGAGGTGTTGTATTCCATAGTGACACTCCTTGGGGTTAGCGATTCACAGAGGTTTTCGCCAGTTATCAAAGCAATAATATATGAATTATATGAGCTTTTTATGAAAATAACAGCGATATTCATCACTTGATAAAGATAATCAGTTAGTTGTTCAGTCTTTGGTCTTAAGGCGGGATGACTTAAACGGCTGTTGTTTATCGCTGTGATAAGCCCTTTATTAGCCTTAGTTCTTGTTTTTATATGATTAACTGCATTGTTGCCCTGTCTGTGGTGACTCCTTTGAGTAAGTTATGATTGTCATAAAAGTTTCGATAGCTTGTCATCTAAGCGTCATTAGCCCTATTTACAGTTCTTATTAAGGTTGAACAATTGAACTATAAGGATTTTGTATGGCTATGACGATTAGCGCACTGGATAAGTTTGTGTTTTGCCACATTATTACTTTTTGTCGAACTCATGAGTTAACCCCTTTAGCGAAAAGAATCTCAGCAAGTGGGGATGGCCATTATTACGTTTATATGGCGGTAGGTTTATTGTTTTTACATCCTCAAGGCAGTCAGTTTTTTAATTTGATGTTAGTGAGTTTTATCATTGAACTGCCGTTATATTTTGTCTTTAAAAATGCCATTCGCCGCACTAGGCCTTGCGCCGCTTTTGCAGGCTTTGATAGCAGCTTTCAGGCATCAGACAAATTTAGTTTGCCATCGGGGCATACTGCAGCGGCCTTTATTATGGCGATGGCTATCACTTCGACTTTTCCTGCATTGTGGCCAATCGCAATGACCTGGGCTGTGGCGATTGGATTATCTCGAATAGCGCTTGGAGTGCATTATCCATTGGATATTGTTGCTGGTATTGGGTTGGGGGTCGGTGTGGTTATCTTAGCCGAGCCGTTGATTTAGCTTGTCATAGCGCTGAAATTGGTCATTAAACAAGGTAAATCATGAAAATATTATACGGTGTTCAAGGGACGGGAAATGGCCATATTAGCCGTGCCAGAGTCATGGCAAAGGCGTTAAGTAAAACTGATATCGAGGTTGATTTTTTATTTAGTGGTCGCGCCAAAGATGAGTACTTTGATATGCAATGTTTTGGCGACTATCAAGTTAGAACGGGCATGTCTTTTATTACCGAAGACGGGCGAGTCAGCATTGGCAAAACCATTAAAAGAAATATCACTTCACCCATTGTGTCTGAAGTGAGACAACTTGATTTGAGCGGCTATGATTTAGTGTTAAACGACTTTGAGCCAGTGAGTGCTTGGGCTGCTAAAAAACAGGGCGTGACCGCAATTGCGATCAGTCATCAAGCGTCCTTACAATACTCAGTACCTAAACAGGGAATGAGCTGGTTTGATGAATTACTGTTAAACAACTTTGCACCTGCAGATATCAAATTAGGCTGTCATTGGCATCATTTCGGTTTTGCTATTTTACCTCCCTTTGTAGAAGTTGAGCCAAGTTGTGGTGCTCACAGTCATCAAATTTTGGTGTATTTACCCTTTGAAAGTGCCGACGCGATAGCAGCTTTTTTAAGGCCTTTTCCTGACTATCAATTTTTTGTTTACCATGGCAATAAGCCAAAGCAGTCATTACCAGATCATATTAATTGGTTCAGCTTTGATCGCTGTGGGTTTAAACAACACATGTCGCAATGTGGTGGGGTAATAGGTAATGCAGGTTTTGAGCTTGCCAGCGAGGCGATGACATTAGGTAAGAAGCTACTGGTTAAACCGCTTCAGGGGCAATTTGAGCAATCATCAAACGTAGCAGCATTAGAGCTGTTGGCTGCAGGACAAAGTATGGATAGCTTAGATAGTAAAATGTTAGCCCGATGGTTAAAGGCGGCGTCGCCCAAGCCTATTGCATATCCGCAAGTCGGTGATGCCTTGGTGGGGTGGTTACTACAAGGTAATTGGCATCAACATCAAGCGCTTTGCCATGATTTATGGTCCCAAGTCGATCTACCTGATAACTGGCGCAAGTAAATGGCATCAGTAAATCGAGCCTTTCTTTGTCTGTGACTCAAGATCAATCAGTTAGCCGCTAGCTTTGCTAATTACTTTGGTAAGTAATAAGTAATAAGTCACATTAGCTGACTTTTGAATGATGCTGATGAAGTTGCTCGAGTAACTCATCTTCCAAAGCAAAGCGCGCTTCCATTGCTTGAGCTAAATTAGAGAGATCGCTATCTAATTCTAGCAACATAGAATCGCTATCTGCTTCAGTATATTTGTCATTGAAGTCTAATGCGGCATCAGTTGATTCACTGATTTGTGGTAATAACAGTTGTGCTCGGGCTTTACTTTGTTCACCTGATTTTTCACACTCATTAACCAATTGATCGTATACCTCAAAATGACCTTCAGAGACATAATCAACTAATTGAGCGCAAAACTGCTTAACGGTATCTAGTTCAGGTAAGCTTTTTGCTGGGACTGAGTAAGGGGCGAGGCCAGCAATTTTGAAGTATTGGATCAGTAATGCTCTGCGGTGCTGCAGCCATTGATCAACCAGCTTATTGGAGCCACCCCATTTTTGTTCGGCTTTTTCTAGTTTTGTCAGCATTATCATTCTCAATTTAGTAACCAATACATAACACTTAATGTATGAGAGAAAGTAGTGATTAATCAACTCTTTTCTGCAAAAGAAGCAATGGATTGACCAGAGGAATGGGCTGAGTTACGAGGGAAATATTCTTTGTTATTGTAATCTAAAGAAAAATGCCCAGCGATAGCATGCTACCGCTGGGCAAATAGATTTTTAAGGGCTCGATTTATCGTGCTTCTTGATTGTTCTTGCTAGCGCAGACTTTTTATATCAAAGGTGCAGCGAAGGTGCAACTTTTTTGTCGAGTTAGCTTCACACCTAGTCAAAAATCACCCTTTTTGTGAGCATATTAACGTTTATATTAGCAATTTTGATACTAGTAGGAGGGGCAGCTCACATAAATTTAGCAGAACTGGTTACATTAATACCTTAAGTCGCTAAACTACGGTTCAGCGGATATCAATATATGTTTAGGAATCAAGCCCAATGGCAGAATTAAAGAATGATCGTTATTTACGCGCTTTACTAAAACAGCCTGTTGACAGAACGCCTGTATGGATGATGCGTCAAGCTGGTCGTTACCTTCCAGAATACAAAGCAACCCGTGCTCAAGCCGGTGATTTCATGTCGCTTTGTAAAGACCAAGACTTGGCTTGTGAAGTGACTTTACAGCCATTACGTCGTTATGATTTAGATGCAGCTATTTTATTTTCAGACATTCTAACCATTCCAGATGCAATGGGCTTAGGCTTATACTTTGAAACTGGTGAGGGTCCACGTTTTGAACGTCGAGCTGATACCGTTGACTCGATTAAAAAGCTTTGCATTCCAGATCCAGAAGATGAACTTGGTTACGTGATGCGTGCAGTAAGCACGATTCGTCGCGAGCTAAAAGGCGAAGTACCGTTAATTGGTTTCTCTGGTTCTCCTTGGACGCTAGCCACTTATATGGTTGAAGGTGGTTCAAGCAAAACATTCGAAAAAATTAAGAAAATGGCTTACGAAGAGCCAGCAGCATTACACATGCTTTTAGACAAGTTAGCTGATTCAGTTATCTTGTACCTAAATGCACAAGTTGCTAACGGTGCTCAGTCGTTAATGATCTTTGATTCATGGGGCGGTGCGTTATCTCACCACGCTTACCGTGAGTTCTCATTACGTTACATGCAAAAAATCGTTGATGGCCTAACTCGCCATGCTGACGGTCGCCAAGTTCCTGTTACCTTGTTCACTAAAGGTGGCGGATTATGGTTAGAGTCTATGGCTGAAACTGGTTGTGATGCGCTCGGTTTAGATTGGACTGTTGATATCGGTGATGCACGTCGCCGTGTTGGTCATAAAGTGGCGCTGCAAGGCAACATGGACCCATCTGTACTTTATGCTTCACCAGAGCGTATTCATCAAGAAGTGGATCAAATCCTATCTTCTTACGGTGAAGGTACTGGCCATGTATTTAACTTGGGTCATGGTATCCATCAACATGTTAACCCAGAACATGCTGGTTCATTCATTAACTCAGTACATGAGCTATCAGCGAAATATCATAAGTAATTGATAATGATGCGCACAAAAAAAGACGAGCAATGCTCGTCTTTTTTTTAATTCGTTTTCGACCTCTGAGCTTTACCATATTTTATTCATCATAGTTTTAATGGTAATGAGTGCTCTCTATCACAAAGTGACAATTGAATATTCTAAATTGTGATCTTAACAAAACTCTTAGTGGGGTTTATTTGATACTTTATCGTCATTCTGAGAATTAAGTATTATTTAGCTAACTAGCTTTGTTTCATGATGAAACAGAGGCAAAAACTAGTAGCCTTTGCCAAAAAGAGTTAATTATGAAAATTCAAATTATTGTTGCTTTAATGTTCTTTGCTGTATTTGCTGCGCTACTACCAGGTACCCATTACATTTATGTGGCTAATGCCGATTATTATATGGGGCAATTTGTGACTGTTGCGGCAGTATTATTAATGTGGGGAAGTCTATTTGCTGGTTTTGTTAGTCTTTTCTTCCACAAAATTAAAAAACTTTATCAATCTATCTAAAGTTAATAGCTATTTCTGTAGCTGAATATAGGCGCTCCCTCTAAAGGGGCGTGTTCAGTTATGACCCTCAAAGTCACCTTAATTATAGGTGGCTTTGTTATTTTTAGTGTTTGTCTAATTTAGTGTGTGGCTAGTTCAATCATAAAACGGCTTCCTTTGCCGGGAGTGCTTTTAATATCAATACGGCACTTTAGGAGTCCAAGCAATTGGCGCACTATGGCTAAACCAACACCCAACTGTGGCAATGTTTGATTGGGCTCAAATGATAACTGCTGCATGGATAATTGTTTTAAGGCTTCGACTTCATGCTTATGCATGCCTGCGCCAGTATCTTTAACGGCTAACCAGCTTTGACCATTTAAGCTTTCGCTGTATACCTTGATGGTGCCACCTTTTGGGGTGTATCTCAGGGCATTATCTACAAGATTATTTAATATTCGACGCATTAATTGTGGGTCGGTATACACTTGCAGCTCATCGGCAATATTAAAGTCTAAGAGTATTCCAAGTTTTTGCGCTCTGGGTGCAAAAGTTTGTTTTAAATCCAGTAATACCTCTCGCAAATTAATTTGACTTATTTGGGCACTGATTTGACCATTTTCCAGTGCTGCTAATTCAAGTAATTGTGCCAGTAACTGCTGTAAGTTTTGCCCTGAATTAGCGGCGTACTCAATTAATTCTGGTTGGCGCTCTGCTGGCGGTAATAGTAGCCAGGTATCGATATATCCCAGCAAAGAGGTGAGTGGGGTTTTTAAGTCATGGGACAAATGCAGTAAGAAGTCATGTTTGGCTTGTTGTTGGCGTTTGACTTGTTGGTGTTGTTGGCTGATTTTATGCAGTAAATGATTAATATTGTCACTGAGGACTCTGATTTCTTCGCTGCCATTGTAACGGTTAGGCAAGGCCAGTGTGCCGCTTAATGGCGAATCTTTTAATTGGTTGAGATCGCTAGCTAATTTTTTAATTGGTTGGGTAAAAAAGCCCAGCAATAGCACAAATAACATCAGTGCAAAAATAATCCAAAAGCCAATGGTAGCGCCCCACAGCTTGGGCTGATTTTCTGAGTTTATTAGTGCTTGCCAGCTATCATAATCTTCGCCGCCGATGATGACATATAAGTATCCACTGTGAAGCCCGTCAGTAGTGATGAGCGGGCTGACGGAAAAGATTTTTTCTGTTTTTTTTGAGCGGGGATCTGTGCCTAAAATCGGTAGGTCTCGACCTGCAATAAATTGCTTTATCTTGGCTAAATTTACTCGAGTGGTTTTGATTTTCTCTTCTTTGGCATCGTAAGCAATGACACGACCTTGTGGATCTAAGGTATAAATTTCAAAACTTGGGCCCAGCAGCATAAAGTCGTGAAATGCTTCTTTTAGCGCTGCATCTGAGGTAATCCCTTGTGACAATAACGGATTAATGTGCGCCATATGTTCAGCAAGTTGTAAGTGTAATGATTGCTGAATTTGATTACGGCTAAATTCATGGTTGAGTTGTAACCATTGCCACAGGGCTACAAAAAGTAGCAACACCATTAAAGTGGCAGATAAGAATAGTCGGTTAAATAAGCGGTTCATTAGAGACCCATATACACTTTAAAAATAACATGCTTAAAACGAATATCAGCTAAGTTGCTGATGGTGGAGAGAACTTATAGCCTACACCCCAAACGGTTTTGACTAATTCTGGATGCCCAGAGCTGTGGGCGAGTTTATTGCGTAAGCGATTAATGTGACTGTTAACCGTATGCTCATAACCGTCATAGTTGTAACCCCACACTGCCTCTAATAATTGCATTCGGCTAAATACTTGTAGTGGATGCTTGGCCATAAACAGCAACAGATCAAATTCTCTAGCAGTTAATTCCAGCGGGCAGTCATTGGTAATGACCTCACGGGTTGCTGCGTTAATGGTAACGCCATTAAACTGCAGTTGCTCAGAGCTGATTTGTTGAGTTTTACTACGCCTAAGCATGGCTTTTACTCGCGCTCGTAGCTCCAGCACACTAAAGGGTTTGACTAAGTAATCATCAGCACCGGCTTCAAGGCCCAATACAATATCGGCTTCTGAATCTTTGGCTGTTAGCATCATCACAGCAACCGAGTTGTCAGCTTCACGAAGTTGCTGGCACAACATAATGCCATCGCCATCAGGTAGCATACGGTCCATCAAAATCAAATCTATTACACTAGATTTAATGATGTTAAGCGCTTGGCTTAATGTGGTGGCATGAAACACCTCATAATTTAGTGCGGTTAGATTTAGCATGATGAGCCTTGCTAAATCTTGCTCATCTTCAACCAACAAAATATGTGGCTTGATTTGGTGCTGATGGTGCTTATTAGAATCATTCATCCAGAATTTCCCATTTCAGGTCCTTATCCAGCAGACCTGAGATGGGCGGATAAACTTTCAGCTTGTTTGGTTTTTAATCATAAAGGCTGATGCTTGCTATTGTGTGCGGCTGATTGATATGGCTATTGCCGGATTATCAAAACGGTGTGATGGCGTTAGGACTGAGTCCATTAAACCGTCATACATGGTGATCACGCCTGGATGAATATGAACAAAATCAACATCATCACGGGTTGCATTAAACCCCTCTCCGCCATCAGCAGGTCCGGGCATGGTACCTTTTTCTTCTGTATTAGCTTCAGTGCCAGCGTCGTAAACCATGCCTTTCATAGCGACCATAGTGTCGACTGCTAACATCGAAATGTCGTAACTGTTTAATCCAGTAAAGGCATCGTTGGTGTTTACCAGCATGGTTGCTACGGTAAGGTTGGCAACATCGGCTTCATCTAAAGTAATTGTGATGGTTTCTGACATGCCTGGCATCAATATACCAGCGCCACTGGCCGTAACCTCGATACCCTCAATAGCCGCTACATCACTTGAATCGCCGCCTTCAGCAATTTTCTCTAGGGCGACATTTGCGCTTTCGCCTGCTTGCCATAACATCACATCATTGCTATGAACGGCAATTGCAATCGGTGACATGGGTTGATTAGCCGTTAAGTTTGTCACTGTGACGCTATAGGTTTGCATTACCGTATCGGGCGTTGGGGTTGGAGTCGGCTCAGGAGACGGTGAGTTGTTATTGTCTGAACAGCCACTTAAGCCCAGCACAGCAATTAATGCTGCAGCACTCAGACTATATTTATTGATATTTTTGATTGGATATTTCATCACATGCCCCTTATTTAACGGTAACAACAACTTTCGCAACAGGGTTTAACCAGCGATGAATTCGGCTGTCTAAATCACTGGCGCCGCCGGCTGGATCAGTATCACCAAGCACACCTGGGTGAGTGTGGACATAACCATTAGTAGCACCATCCATAACACCAGTACCATTCATACCTCCGTCACCACCTGGCGCTGCTGGAATACCTGCAACGCCGGACATTCCGCCGCCATTAACCACTTCATCATTGGCTTCAGTACCCGCATCATAGGCGTTTACATAAACTGTGTAAGTACCCGCCTCAGTCGGGATCTCCCAGCCATCTAACCCCATAAAGGCATCATTGGTTGGTAGTACCATAGCAACGATAGAAAGGTGCGTCATTTCCATTGAATCAAGCATGACATCACTGACATTAGCACCGGGGGCTAATAAACCCATGGCTGGGTTGGTAACAGTCACGCCACCTGCGCCCATAACTGCGGCATCTAAATCAGCAATATCACCGCCCTCGGCCATTTTTTGTAATGCTGGTGTAGCCATTTCGCCTACTTGGAATAGGTGACTGTCAGCATCGTGTGCTGCAATAAACAATGGCGTGAAGTGATTACCGTGGGTTAGGTTAACAACACTGATTTCAACTTCAGCAGCATTAGCTGACATACTGAACAGGCCAGCGGCGATGAGTCCACAAGTCAGTAAGCTTGCTTTTTGTGCGATAGGTTTTAATACAGATGATTTCATAACGGAGCTCCTTTTGTTTAATTGCAATCGATTCTGCCAAAGGGATCTCACTGTGTTATCGCCAAATTATCACAAAAGTTTAACATCGTTATTTTTGCTAAATAATTGTGCTATCTTGGCGATATATTAAGACAACCTGGAGTCAATATAATAATGATAAGAAGCTTAACTCCTGATGATTTTCAACAAGTTATTGAACTCGGAAACTTGGTTCATGGTGAAGGGTATTTAAATCTATCTTCGCTTGAAAAAATTTATCGAATGGGTATAAAAAATAATATCAATGCTCACTTCATCGCAGAAAGTGAACAATTATCACCAACTAAAAATACCCATAATTCGACGGCTAATATTGTCGGTTTTAGGCTGACTTATGCCGCTGGGAAGTGGCCAGTTGATCAATGGTGTACTCCTGAAAAGTGGCCTGTTACTGCTGAAAACATGTGTTATTTCAAATGTAATACAGTAGCAGAAGCATATCGCGGTCAGGGGATTGGTTCTAAATTACTGCAAGCGTCTATTGCGGCTGTTAAGCAACAGGGCGCCAAAGCGGGGGTGAGTCACTTATGGCAACAAAGCCCAAATAACTCGGCGGTAGGTTACTTTACTCATGCTGGTGGGCAATTAATTAAACAACATCCGAGCCGTTGGAACCAAAAAGTAGACGGTAGCGATTATCTTTGTGTGCTTTGCGGCGATGATTGCCACTGCACAGCTTGTGAAATGGTGATTGAATTTAGCTAACCATTTATAGAGAGACGTTATCAAAAGGCTTTACTAAAAGGCTTTATTGCAGATTTTAGTGCCCGCATTTGCACTCATATAACCAAAATAAAAAGAGCCGCTGCTATGTATGATCCTTTAATAACCCCGAATGCTGCTTCACAACCACTGGCCAATAGCTATTGGGCAAGTACCCAAGCTTTGCCGCCACGCTTACCTCACCTAAGTGGTCATCAGCAAACGGATATCGCGATAATTGGCGGCGGTTATACAGGATTACTGACGGCATATTATCTCGCCAGTAAATACCATATAGATTGCCATGTATTAGAGGCAAACCAAGTGGGTTTTGGTGCCAGCGCCCGTAATGCAGGTTTTGTATTAAAGGGCTCGGGCAGGTTGGGCTATGCCGCTATGGCAAAACGTTGGGATTTAGCCACCACTAAAGCCATTTATGGCGAGTTTAGCCAAGCTGTCGAGCGCGTTGAATCACTAATTCATAAATACAATATAGAGTGTGATCCGCAGGAGAAAGGCTACTTAAAGGTGGCGCATAACCCTAAGGCGTTGCAGCAGCTTAAAACAGCCGCTGACTTTATTCAGCAGCATTTAATACCTTCACCATTAGACAGTAAATCACCCTCGTCAGCAGGCTCTGCAAATATGGATCAGCATGCGCAATTTATTAATGCTGCAGACTTTCGCCGAGATTATTTAAATCATCACCAAGCCTATGGCGCACTGCGATTAAGTGATGGCTTTGGGGTAAACCCGCTAAAGTTATTGCTGGGCTATAAATCAATGGTTGAGCATCAAGATGTCACCCTATCTGAAAGCTCATGCGTGCTTGACTGGATCGAGGAAAATGGCAAGCACCGTCTGTTCACTGAGCATGGTGAGTTAAGTGCAAATAAAGTGATAGTGGCCGCCAATGGCTATACGCCCAAAGCGTTTAATCACCGCATTGATGAAAAGTTTTTGCCAATACTCAGTAATATTATCGTCACTGAGCCACTTAGTGCTGATGAGCTGCAAGCCGCTGGTCTATTTAGCCATCAAGTAACCATGGACACCCGCATTTTAAAATATTACTTCAGGTTACTGCCTGATAATCGATTACTGTTTGGCGGCCGTGGCGCTGTGTGGGGAAAAGACGCTGCAGATCCGATTTATGGTCAGCGACTCAAGCTGGCCATGAATAAATGCTTTCCTGCATTAGCGACTAAAAAAGTGGCCTATAACTGGACGGGCTGGATAGCGGCATCAATGGATGATATGCCCCATGTAGTTGAGAAAAACGGCGTGGGTTACAGCTTAGGTTATTGCGGCGCTGGGGTGTCTTTTAGTGCACAAGCGGCTTTTCGATTAGCCCAAAGTATTGCCGGTGAAACACCAACTGAAATAGCTAATTTACCACTTTATCAAAACCCATTACCCCGTTTGCCCTTTGCTAAAGCAAGGCGAATAGGGCAATGGGGTTACTATCATTATGGCTGGTTGAAAGACCGTTTTGGATAACAGCTTATATAGTCATTTATATAGTCATTTATATAGTCATTTATATAGTCACTTATATAGCAGCAGGCTAAGTCCGTATTTTTGAAATTTATAAACCTTCTGTGAGTTGCAGTGATTCATCTAGCGGTTGTATTTTGATATTGAAATACGCATAGGATGCACTGATGAATGGGCAAACTAGGTTAAAGATTGCATAAGGCAAATAAGCAATGGTTGCTACGCCTAAGGTACTGGCCATGAAAGCGCCGCAGGTATTCCACGGGATAAGTGGGCTAGTTACTGTAGCTGAATCTTCTAGAGTACGGCTTAGATTAACTGGCGCCAACTTGCGTTTTTGATATTCAATTTTTAGCATTCTACCGGGCAGTACAATGGCAATATATTGATCGGCAGTAATAATATTTGCGCCGATACAAACTCCCAAAGTGGTGATAATTAAGCTGCTAGTCCCCGTCACTAAACTTAAGATACTTTCCAGTAAGCGCGATAATGATCCTGTCACTTCCATCACGCCGCCAAATGTCATGGCGCAGAGGATTAACCAAACCGTGGTGACCATGCTGCTCATGCCGCCGCGGCTTAATAAGTTATCTAAAACCGTGTCACCTGTGGTGGCCACATAACCATCAAACATCGCAATCCAAATACCTTTAATGAGTGCTACTATCGGTAATAAGTTGTCCTCATTAACGTAGCTGACCACATTATCAAATTGGAAAATCGCCGCACAAATAGCCCCAGCAATTGTCCCTAGAATTACGGTAGGAAAGGCTGGCATTTTTTTGTTAGCAAAAAATAACACCACTAATAAAGGAATAAGCAGATGCAGGCCAGGTTGATAAGTTGCTTCGAGGAGCAACAGGGTGCTATCAAGATCTGAATTGAAGCTAGCAACATCGGCTGATAGCCCTAAAACAGTGAAGACAATTAGCGCAATGATAATGCTGGGAACCGTAGTCCAAGTCATGTATTTGATGTGGCTGAAAATATCAGAGCCTGCAACCGCTGGCGCTAGGTTAGTGGTATCGGAAAGCGGTGACATTTTATCGCCAAAATAGGCGCCGCTAATAATCGCGCCAGCGGTGATATTAATATCTAATCCCATAGCGGAAGCTATACCAATTAAGGCAATACCTAGGGTACCCGCCACAGTCCAAGAGCTACCAATACTGATCGCGACCACGGCACATAAAATACAGCTAGCGGCATAAAAATATTGAGGGTGCAAAATCTGCATGCCGTAATAAATCATTGTCGGCACCGTGCCTGCCAAAATCCAAGTGCCAATCAGCGAGCCCACGGTAAATAGAATTAACAAGGCGCCAGTGGCAACACCAATACTTTTAATGATGCCGCGTTCCATTTCATTCCAGCTATAGCCATTTTTATAGCCAATTAAAATGGCGATACAGGCCGCGAGGATCAGCGCGATTTGGTTGGCACCAGATGAACTATCGGAAGAAAAAAGATAAACCGCTGTGCCTAGCATTGCGATGAGGGCAAAGACGGGCGCAAGGGCATCGAGCAAACTGGGCTGTTTGTGTTTGTTTAGCTTTTGCTTATCAGACATTGAGTGATCTCTATTATTATTTTTTTGGGGTGTGATGAGATTTTTTATATTTATGCTGGCTGTTGCGCTGTCAGTATTATTTGTTATTAACTTGTGACAGGGTGACATCCTGCCATAGGTCTAAGGGGTAAGTCGATGTTTTATGGCAATGACCAGCAGTGATAAAAAATGTGGCTCTTTGGAGCTGATGAGGCGATTGTGACTATTAAGTTAACTCAGTAAAATAGCTATTCGCTTAGGCTAATAAAAGTGAATAACTATGTAATATTTATAATGTGCTTCTTATCGAAACCTTAGCCTTTGTTTGAATAAATTTTTATCACTCTTACAAATACTTGTATGTATATTTTCACTTATATCCTAGACTGTATTATTGAGAGCTTAGCGCTCAGTTTCAGCACTATTTCATCATCAGTAAGAGAGTTAATGCCATGTCCGCAGCGGAAAAATCATCTCGTAAGTTAAGTTTTTATATTATCGGCGTGATCCTGTTTGTGTGGTTGTATAGCCTATGGGCCGATAGAGTCACCCCTATGACAGGCGATGCGAGAGTCCATTCCTATTTGGTGAGAGTTGCCAGCCAAGTGGCTGGTAATATCGTTGATGTTAATGTCAAAAATAACCAAGTGGTAGAAGCGGGTGAGGTGCTGTTTAAAATCGACCCACGCAACTATCAAATTGCCTTACAGTCAGCGCAAGCTAACCTTGCTTTAACAGGGCAAAGTATTGGCGCCAATACTGCAGCAGTTGAAGTTGCTCAAGCGAATGTGATTGATGCGTTAGCAGCCCGCAATAACGCCAAAGAGCAAGCGGTAAGGATCACCGAGTTAGCAGCGCAGGGGGTATTAAGCCAATCTGATTTAGACAATGCAATTGAGTCTCGAGATCGAACCCAAGCCAGTTATAACGCCGCAGAAGCCTCATTAGTACAAGCCAAACAAAATTTAGGCCCACAGGGTGAAAATAACCCGCAGTTATTGGCGGCCATGGCCAACCTTGAGCAAGCGCAGCTAGACTTACAGCGCACCGAAGTGATTGCGCCTTCACAAGGTGTCGTGACCAATTTACAACTTACTCTAGGGCAAAGAGCCACGGTTGGCACGCCGATGCTGACCTTTATTGATCCCCGCGGTATTTGGATTTCAGCACTGGTTAGAGAAAACTCCCTAGAGCATATTCGTGAGGGGCAACGAGTTGAAATTGTGCTCGATGCACTGCCAGGGAGGGTGTTGAATGGCAAAGTCGATAGCATAGGTTGGGGGACTGGTGGCAGTAATAATATTGACCAAGCAACAGGCTTTTTAACCGCAGATACCACTTCGTTAAATGCCCAGCGTTATCCGGTTAACATTGTTTTTGAAAACGATGATATACCGCAAAACATTCGTTATGGCTCCCAAGCTACCGTTGCCTTTTTTACAGAGCAAAGCAGCTTTGGCGAATGGTTAGCTAAAATTTGGATCCGAGTTGTGAGCGTGTGGACCTATGTTTCGTAATGCGGTGAATCCGATCATCAGGCTGGTATTTTTCCCGGTCTTTTTGCTGTTTTATTTGCAATACTCTGGGGCGGCTATGCCTATTTTAGCGCCGATGTTTGTGGTGATATTTTTAACCATCATGCCATCAAAGCCGCCTATGAGTATGTTACTTAAACTGCTTATCATATTATTCTTTCTTAGCTTTATATTGGTGTTTCTTGCTGGGGTGTTAAAAGACACTCCCACAGGTTATGCGCTATTTTGCTGGGGATTATTTTTTTGGTGCTTTTACCGCAGTCATCACGATCCTAAAGATATGCTTGCCACCTTAGCCTTAATGGTGGTGATTATCATGACAGTGATGAATTTCCAAATGGGTGCGCCAGTGGACGTGTTACCTTGGTTGATGTTTGAAGCCTTTTTAATTGCCATCGTTATTACCTACATCAGTTTTTTATTATTCCCAGGTGATGAGCAAGATATTTTAATGGATGAAACCGTTAAAGAAGGGGCGCAAACTAACATTGGGCTTATCATGTTTAAAGCCACCGCCATGTGTATTACGCTGGTGGTACTTATCAGTATTGGCAGTACGCAAACCATGCTGATTGCCATCACCATTGGCAGTTTGATTAAAATTCCTATCGCGAATGATCATCGTATTTATAGCCAGAATAAAATTGTCACCACCGCCACTGGGATCTTATTTACCTTACCTGTGATGCTACTGTTTGCCTTTGGGGTTTCAACTTGGATGTTAATTGGGGTGACGTTATTTTGCGGGCTGCAGTTAGCTTGCTTTGGCATTCGTCGACAATGTCGCTTTAGTATTTACCAGTTATTGTTTACTAATTTTATCGTATTAACGTATCAAATCATTAAGCACCAAGCGGCAGATTCACTGTCGTCTGAATTTACCCGTTTAATCTCGATTGTTATTGCCATACTGGTTGGGGTGTTGATTTTGAATTTAAGCAAACACTCGGCGGTGCCTTTAGTAAAGGAAGATAAATAGTTTAATAAGCTCCTAATACTTTAATGGAATTGAATTTTGAACGCTAAAACAAAAATCCCTGTGACTTTTGGCATTAGTTGCCATCACAGGGATTTTTTTAATTCAGCATTAGGCTAAAAAAATTAACCTTTATCTTGCTCACGTGCGATAGCGCGGTAGGCAATATCAGTGCGGAAGTAGACGTCATCCCAGTGGATAGCATCGACTAGCTTGTATGCGCTAGCTTGTGCTTCTGTCACAGTGTTACCTAGTGCTGTGGCACATAATACGCGGCCGCCTGCAGTGACAACATGGCCGTCTTTCATGGCGGTGCCAGCGTGGAATACTTTGGCGTTGTTATCACCTAATGATAAACCGTCAATCACGTCAGCTTTACGGTAAGCATCTGGGTATCCGCCTGCTGCAAGTACAACACCGACTGCTGCGCGTGAATCAAATTCAGCAGTCACTTTATCTAACTCACCCCGGGTAGCGGCTAGACAAAGCTCAACTAAGTCTGATTGCAGACGCATCATGATTGGCTGCGTTTCTGGGTCGCCAAAGCGGCAGTTGTACTCAAGTACTTTTGCGCTGCCATCTGGAGAAATCATTAAGCCTGCGTATAAGAAGCCGGTGTAAACATTGCCTTCTGCTGCCATGCCGTCGACCGTTGGGCGGATAACATTAGCAATGGTCCAGTCGTGAACAACTTGGGTCACTACTGGTGCAGGTGAATATGCACCCATGCCGCCAGTGTTAGGGCCGTTATCGCCGTTATCACGGGCTTTATGGTCTTGGCTGGTGGCCATTGCTAAAATGTTTTTACCATCTACCATTACGATAAAGCTGGCTTCTTCACCTTTTAAAAATTCTTCGATAACAACCCGTGAACCTGCTTCACCAAACTTGTTACCTGCTAGCATGTCTTCGATTGCTGCGTCAGCTTCAGCTTGGTCTGCCGCGATAATCACGCCTTTACCCGCTGCTAAGCCGTCAGCTTTAATCACCACAGGGAAACCTGTTTTGTTGGTTAACTCAACTGAGTAAGCTTTTGCTGCTTCAATTTCAGTGAAGTTTGAGTAGTCAGCTGTTGGGATGTTATGACGTGCTAAAAAGTCTTTAGTGAAGGCTTTTGAAGACTCAAGCTGTGCAGCGCCTTGAGTTGGACCAAAGATAGGCAAACCTGCTTCGTTAAAGGCATCCACTACGCCAAGTGCTAATGGTACTTCTGGGCCAACAATGGTGAGTTCAATTTTATTATCTTGAGCAAATTTAACCAGCTCTGAAATTGCTTCAACCTTAATGTCGATGTTTTCTAGTTTTGGCTCTAAGGCTGTACCAGCATTACCTGGTGCAACAAAAACTGTTTCAACTTGAGCTGATTGTGCTGCTTTCCAAGCTAACGCATGTTCGCGTCCGCCGCCACCAATAACAAATACTTGCATCTTTTAATCCTCTTATAGCTGCGCCATGGTCTCAATTTCTGCTTCAAACATGCTCACTTATGCTTATAAGCTCCGCGTGTTTTCATTGAACTTGAAACAATGGCTTGCTCTAATATGCTTAAAAAGTCCATGGTCTCAATTTCTGCTTCAAACATGCTCACTTATGCTTATAAGCTCCGCGTGTTTTCATTGAACTTGAAACAA
>NZ_JAUORC010000024.1:0-87509 GCF_030547465.1 Shewanella sp. 5_MG-2023 | reverse complement strand
GTCGATTAGCTCAGCTGGGAGAGCACCTCCCTTACAAGGAGGGGGTCACTGGTTCGAGCCCAGTATCGACCACCATTTTCTTCGATTTATCCTCTTCAAGTCATAATATTTTACTCTCAATGAACACTCATTCATCAGTTATAAATTTATTTAATATTTCTTGTGTTTTCTTAGCTTAACCGCTGCAGATAAAGTAACTCTTGCCGCTTAATGACATAAAAAACGCCCAGTTTCGATAGAAGTCAAAAGTGAGCGTCATAAAAGTGTGTTATTTATTGTGGAATGTTAATCAACGCCTAAAAAGCCGCCAGTTTGATGGGACCAAAGTTGGGCATAAATACCCTCAGACTTGATCAACTCTTGGTGAGTTCCTTGCTCAACGATCTGGCCTTTATTAATGACAATTAGTCTGTCCATAGCCGCGATGGTTGATAGTCGGTGAGCAATGGCAATCACGGTTTTACCTTCCATTAATTCATATAAACTTTCCTGAATTGCCGCCTCAACTTCGGAATCTAATGCTGAAGTGGCTTCATCTAGTAGTAAAATCGGGGCATTTTTCAATAATACTCGGGCAATTGCAATACGTTGGCGTTGACCGCCAGAGAGTTTTACCCCACGTTCACCCACTTGTGCATCTAAGCCTGTATTACCAAAGGGATCTGATAAATCATCAATAAACTCGGCTGCTTGAGCCTGCGCAATGGCTGCTTGAAGCTGTTGCTCCGAAGCATTAGGATCGCCATAGAGGATGTTTTCTCGAATTGAGCGATGCAGTAGTGAGGTATCTTGAGTTACCATGCCGATTTTAGCCCGCAGCGAATCTTGGGTAACATCGGTAATCGGTTGATCGTCAATACTCACTTGACCTTTTTCAACATCGTGAAAGCGCATTAGCAAGTTAACGAGCGTTGATTTACCAGCGCCAGAACGACCTACTAAACCGACCTTTTCACCGGCTTTAATGTTTAAATTCAGATTGCTAATCACCCCTGATTTTTCGCCGTAATGAAAACTAACATCGTTAAAGTCAATTTTACCTTTGCTAACAACAATATCTTTAGCGCCAGGTTTATCTTCAATTTCAATGGGTTTTGATAAGGTATTCATCCCATCAGTGACAGTACCGATATTTTCAAACAGTGAGCTTATTTCCCACATGATCCATTGAGACATGCCGTTTAAACGCAGTGCTAAGCTAACAGCAATAGCAATCGCACCCACAGTAATCGCATTATCTGCCCAAAGCCAAATTGAAACCGCCGCAATGGTAAATGCTAAAAGGTAATTTATGATCTGCACTAAAACGTTAATGATGGTCACAAGGCGCATTTGGCCGTAGACGGTTTTAAGAAAGCCCATCATGCTGTCTTGGGCGTATTCAGCCTCTTGCTTGGTATGAGAAAACAGCTTCACGGTGGAAATATTGGTATAACTATCAACGATCCTGCCAGTCATGGTCGAGCGGGCATCTGCTTGCTTGGCTGAAATGGCTTTTAGCTTTGGCACTAACTTCCACTGAATAGCAATATACGCAAATAGCCACACCAGCATTGGCAGCATTAAGCGCACGTCAGCACTGGCGATCATCACCAGCATTGAAGTGAAATAGATGATGATATACATCAATACATCTAACAGTTTCATGACGGTTTCACGCACTGCTAATGAGGTTTGCATTACTTTAGTGGCAATGCGGCCGGCAAAGTCATCCTGATAAAATGAAACGCTTTGTTTTAGTAAGTATCGATGTGCTTGCCACCTGATGGCCATAGGGTAATTACCCAGCAAGGTTTGATGCACGATAGCCGCATGCAAAGCCACTAATAACGGAATAATCACCAGTACTACCACAGACATCAATATTAAGGTGCTACCTTCATCTTGCATTAAGGTCTGTGGGTTTTTAGTGACTAACCAGTCAACTAATTTGCCCATAAAGCCAAATAATGACACTTCTAAAATCGCCAAAGTCGCTGTCAAAATTGACATGATGATTAAGTGTTTTTCAAAACCGCGGGTGTAATGACGGCAAAAGGCATAAACGCCTTTTGGGGCTTGGCTGGGTTCTTCTGAAGGTAATGGGTTGGTAAGGGATTCAAAGAATTTAAACATCTATTTCTCAATATTTGAAACGGGAACAGCAATATATACAGAGGATACCTTAACTTGGTGCTGACTTGTTAGCTAAGTGTTAGTTAGATTGTTTCGATACTTGTAGGCTAGCATTAAATGGGGTCAGTGGTTGAGTTCCGTTTTCCGCTAGTGACTAGCGTCATTATTCGCTAAAGTGACGCTAATAATCTTCAAGCTGCTATTAACCAGCTTACATAAACGGGTAACGATAACATGTCTCCTAAAGCAGTGCTAAACAGCGAGAAGTCTTTAGCACCTATAGCCAGCAGTCAGGCGTGCAGTTTAGCTGCTAATGTTTGCCGTCAAGCAAGGCTAAGCCGTGATGCGCGTTTTGATGGGCATTTTTTTACTGGGGTTTTAACCACAGGGATTTATTGCCGCTCAATTTGCCCTGCGACGGCACCTAAAGAGCAAAACGTGCGTTACTTTGACTCTGCGATTAAAGCTGCTCAGGCGGGGCTTAGGCCTTGTTTACGTTGCCGCCCTGATAGTGCGCCACAATCCAATGCATGGAAGGGCACTCAAACCAGTTTGCAGCGAGCGATAGCCCTGATTGATGGCGGTTGTTTAAGTGGCGAACAGGGTCAAACACTTGCATCATTATCACAACGGCTGGGTATTAGTAGCCGCTATTTAAGCCAACTCTTTAATAAGCAGCTAGGCACCTCGCCAAAAAAATATGCTATTTATCGACAACTGATGTTTGCTAAACAGCTGTTACATCAAACCAGCTTGCCAATAACGGACGTGGCATTAGCTGCAGGTTTTAATAGTATCAGACGCTTTAATGAAGTTTTTAAGGAGCAGTTGCAATTGACCCCATCCCAATTAAGGCATGATAGCGCCAAGGTAAATGTTGCTACCAAAGCTGACGGTATTAGCCTGTTATTAGATTACCGCCCGCCGTTTAATTGGTCGAAACAGTGGTCGTTTTACCAGTTAAGAAGCGTTGAAAACATGGAGTGGCTTGATGAGGCATCAAAGGCTTATGGCCGCAGTTTTTGTTTAAATGTTAATCATCGGCAGGTTAGCGGCACCATTGATGTATTACCGCTAAAAGATAAACACCAATTGTCACTTACGGTGAAATTTGAACGTGCTGACGACTTAGACTATTTACATCATGTGGTGCTGTTTGTGCGTAAGTTATTGGATTTAGATGCGGATATGGCGGTTATCCATCAATCATTTAAGTCACTTGTCGACATGGGGTTAACCCCTACAGAGGGTTTACGGATCCCTGCCACAGCCTCGGTGTTTGAAGCCGGATGCCGGGCAGTATTAGGTCAGCAAGTGAGTGTGGTACAGGCAAGTAAGCTACTGAATATCTTGGTGAGGAGTTATGGTAAAAAGCTCGTAATTTCAGATCGTGAGCTTATCTTATTTCCAACCCCGCAAGCGATAGCAGCGGCAAGTTTAACTGAATTTAACATGCCAGCATCACGCAAAGCCGCGCTTAATTTGTTAGGTCAGTTTGTCGCTGAGCACCCAGACGCAAGCCCTGATGATTGGCTCAGCGTTAAAGGTATTGGCCCATGGACTATTGCCTATGCCAAAATGCGCGGTCAAGGCGATCCGGATATCTTTTTAAGTGGCGATTTAGTGATAAAAAACCGCTTGAAAGTTCTGCGCTGCCAGCATGGGAAGGTTGATGGGCAGACAGAAGCGCTTACCGGTAAAGCCTATCGACAATTTTGCGACAAGATTGCCAAGGATGTCAGCCCATGGGGCAGCTATGTCACTTTTCAATTATGGAATAGTAATGAAAGTTAATAATCAACCGCCGATTTACCTGCAAATTGAGCTAAGCCCTGTGGGTTACTTGAAGCTGCGAGCCTCAGAATTAGGCCTTACCCATTTGCAAGTGGTCAGTGAGGCAGACGCTGTCGATAGTGGCGATATTATCGATGCAAGTGCTGACTCAATTGAGCAAGCTCAAAAACATGTGCAGCAAGCCATCACAGAACTTAATGAATATTTTGCCGGTAAGCGCAGTGAATTTGACGTCACGCTTGCAGCTACTGGTACTGTGTTTCAGCATGAGGTTTGGCAAGCGCTGCGAGAGCTGCCGTTTGGGCAGGTATGCAGTTATGGCGATATCGCCAATAAAATTAATCGACCTAAAGCAGTTAGGGCGGTGGGCGCTGCCAATGGTGCTAATCCCATAGCGATAATCGTGCCGTGTCATCGAGTGATTGGTAAAAATGGTACCTTAACCGGTTATGCCTATGGCCTTAAAATGAAACAAGCTTTGTTGTCATTAGAATCAGCTGATTAATCGAATGCGGCTTGTTTCATCATCTATGAGCAGTAATTCATCATTGCTTGATCTATTTCGCTAACTTAAGCGGCATAAATACGCTAAAATAGCTGGCTATACCTTATTTTGAGCACTTGAAATTAATGACCTCTGCTACTGATCGCAAAGATGATACCCAAACGAGCCTAAATGCTGACACCCTTTTAGCGACGCAATTTGAAACTAATACCGTTAGTTTCACCGAAATGGGCTTAATCTCGCCATTATTAGCGCGGTTAACTGAACTTGAGTACCTCACTCCAACGCCGATCCAAGCGCAGGCCATTCCTCACGTATTAGCGGGTAAAGATTTACTGGCTGGTGCTAATACTGGCTCTGGTAAAACCGCAGCATTCGCTTTACCGATTTTGCAGCAGTTAAGTCAGTCTGCTGGGGCGTCAAAAAATAAAGGTAACTTTGTTTCAGCGTTGATTTTAGTGCCGACCCGCGAGCTTGCAAAGCAAGTCGCCGATAGCGTTAAATCCTATGCTGTGCATTTTAATGGCGCCATTAAAACCGTTGCCGTGTTTGGCGGCGTGTCAGTGAATACTCAAATGCTGGCCCTTCGCGGCGGCGCAGATGTACTTGTGGCAACTCCTGGGCGATTATTAGATTTAATCTCAAGTAACGCCATTAAGCTTGATAAGGTAAAAACCTTAGTGCTTGATGAAGCCGATCGTATGTTAAGCCTTGGTTTTACTGACGAGCTGGCTTCAATATTAAAATTAATGCCTGAGAAAAAGCAAAAACTGTTGTTTTCAGCAACTTTCCCAGAGGAAGTTCGCACCCTTACGGCGAGTTTACTGGTTGAGCCAGTAGACATTCAGTTGCAAAGCGCCGAAGAAAGCACCTTAGTGCAACGGGCATTTACCGTAAACCGTGAAAGTAAAACCGCATTATTAGCCCATTTGATCAAAGAGCATAAATGGCGCCAAGCATTGATTTTCGTTAATGCTAAAAATAGCTGTAAGCACTTGGCTGAAAAACTATCAAAACGGGGTATTAGCGCTGAAGTTTTCCATGGCGACAAAGCCCAAGGCGCCCGTAATCGTGTGCTAGATGGATTTAAGTCAGGTGAGATTGAGGTATTAATTGCCACCGATATCGCCGCACGTGGTTTAGACATTGATAAGCTCCCAGTGGTTATCAATTTCGATTTACCAAGAAGTCCTGCTGATTACATGCATCGTATTGGCAGAAGTGGTCGTGCCGGTGAAGTTGGTTTAGCGATATCATTATTAGCCCATGCGGATTACCATCATTTTAAAGTGATTGAGAAAAAAAATGCCCTGCGTTTAGAGCGTGAGCAAGTTGCTGGCTTTGAAGCCGATGAGCAAATGCCTGATGACTTGTTAGAGCTTGATAAGCCAATGGCAAAACCTGAAGGCACAGGTAAGAAAAAGCGTAAAAAGAAAGCCGAAGTCAATGTCGATTTTTGGGCTCATATTAAAAAACCTGAACAAGACTAATTCAGCCTTAGTCCCGAGAGAACGCCCCATTTCATAGTTAACAAGAGTATTAACGTTTTTATGAAGCAGTTATTTTGGTTAGTAGAGGGGGTCATTGCAGGTCGCAGTGGCCCTAATAAACACCCTTGGGATTTAGCGGAATTAAAAGCGGCAGGTATTGGCGCTATTTTATCGGTCAATGATGGTGACGAGGTCGCAGCTGCCGCCATAGAAGCGTTAGGGCTAAAATATTGCTGCACTCCTTTTTCAAATAATATCCCACCGCAAGAGGGTGATGAGGCTATTTGCGTTGCGCAAATGCCAACAGCGTTGGCCTTTATCAGAGAGTGTGAAGCGCAAAATATTGCGGTACTTATCCATTGCCGCTCCGGTAAAGACCGCACGGGCATCATGATGGCGTATTACTTAATGGATAATGGCGCAGCGCCAGTCCATGCTGTGAGTCAAGTGCGCAGTGTAAGAGACATTGCTTTTAGCGCTGAAGGTTGGGATCAATTTGTATTTGATGTCTTGTATGCGCTGCAAGATTAAACCATAGTTATACAGCGCATCTGTGACGGCTTATGATAGCGGTCATGTTAGCAATACGCTTAAACAATAGTGTAAAAGGCTGCCTGATAATAGAGCCCCAGTAAAACCTGAGTCAAATTGAAAGGAAGCCATCAATGTCCAAAAACAATTCTGTCATATTCGTTTGTTGTGTATTGTGTTTAACTCTCATTGGCTGCGCCAATCGCGCTGAATTCAAGCCTCTTTCTCAGCAGTATAAACTCGCGCCTGTCACAGACTCTCCTTTAGCACAATACATTCAATCTCAACTGCAGCAGTCCTCACCTCAGTACTCTTCACTTCAGTACTCTCAAACTAGCAGCCAAAGCAATGATGATACTCAAGCAGAGTTAAGTTTAACGGGAGTTAACCCCCTTAGTGATGGCATTGATGCTTTTATTGCTCGTTTAGCCATGATTGAAGCAGCCACTGAAAGCATCGACTTGCAATACTACATTTATCGCAATGATGAAACCGGGAAAATCCTCAGTTTATTTCTCTATAAAGCCGCTCAGCGCGGGGTGCGAGTTAGGGTGTTGCTGGATGATTTAACCACAGCAAATGGCGACGATGGCTTAATGGCCATTGCAACTCACCCTAATATTTCAGTGCGTTTGTTTAATCCATCCTATGAACGTCAGTATCGTGGACTGGCATTTTTATGGAACTTTAGCCGCCTCAATCATCGTATGCATAACAAATCACTGACCATTGATAATTTAGTGACAGTGGTTGGGGGGAGAAATATTGGCGCTGAATACTTTTCAGCAGATGAGAATGTCGATTTTGGTGATTTTGATTTACTGGCCATTGGCGACGCTGTTGATAAGGTATCAACCCAATTTGATACTTATTGGAACTCGGCCCAAGTTAATAGCATTGAGCAATTGGTAAAGGCCGCTGAGCCATATCAAGGCAATAATACAAATCCTGAGCAAGATAACGTGCTAGCGAAACTGGATGCCAGAGCAAGCATTCTTGAGAAGAGCTTAATGACCGATGAATATGTTACTCGTTTAGAAAAAAATACCTTATTAGATCGCCTGCAAAATCAAGGGTTACAGTGGTATTGGGGCGAAGCCCAAGTGGTGTATGATCCGCCAAATAAACTTGAAAGAAACCCTAATGACAGCATTTTATTAGATGACTTAAGTTATTTTTTTGAGCAAGCGCAGCATCAATTACTGATTGTCTCGCCTTACTTTGTCCCAGGCGATGCGGCAACCCATGCATTAATCAATGAAGTAAAACGGGGTAAAGAGGTCACCATAGTGACTAACAGTTTAGCTGCAACGGATGTATTAGCGGTTCATGCAGGGTATCAGCAGTACCGCCAAAAACTCATTGAAGGCGGGGTTAAGATTTATGAAGTAAAAGGCAATGCCAAGGGCCAAAAATCTAAAAAAACCAGTTGGAAAGGTAGCAGTCGCACGAGTTTACATGCCAAAACCTTTATTATTGATGAGCAAACACTCTTTGTTGGTTCGTTTAATTTTGATCCCCGCTCAGCACTGATCAACACCGAAATGGGCTTAATTATTGATAATGAGATGCTGGCTAAAAAGATCCTTGCAGGGCTTGCGCTGTCAGCAAATGATAAAGCTTATGAAGTGGTGTTAAAAAATGGCGAGCTGGTGTGGCTTGACCATCAGCATCATAAAATTATTTATGCAGAGCCCGGTGCTGGCTTTTGGCGTAAGTTTTTAGCTGATTTTTTAGCATTGTTGCCAATAGAGTCCCAGCTGTAGTTTTCTAATTGATAAAGCAAATTAGCGACTTAACCCCCGAAATTCAGATTTGAATTTGATATGACGAAAAGGCTGTGGTTAACTTTAAATAATCAGTTTTAATCGGCAATATTATGAAAAGTAAAGCAAGCCAGTCACAAGGATTGTTACTGTTTCACCTTTCCCATACTCAGCAGTTTGCTTTGGGCACCTTAAAAGTTCGCGAAATTGTCCCGTACACGCGTTTGTCGGTTATTCCGAAATCCCATCCGTCAATATTAGGTGCAGCAACCATACGCAGTAAAACCATTGCGGTGATTGATATGGCTGCATCGATTGGTTTTAAGCCGATAGATCCAAGCGACTATGATAAATGCAATATTATCATCACTGATTGCCAGCGAATGGTGATAGGCTTTTTGGTTAGAGGAATTGACAAAATAATTGAGTGTAACTGGCGAGATATTGAGGCGCCGGCAGCGAACTTAGGCCATCAGGTTTTTCTTACTGGGGTTGCTCGCCTTGATGGCAAATTAGTGCAATTGTTGGATGTCGAGTTATTAATGGCAAAATTATTCCCCTATGATCCCGACGCTAATCGAGCTATTTTGACAGATATTCAACGAGAGAAATTAAAGCCACTGAATATCTTATTAGTGGATGATTCTAAAGTCGCTCGAAAGCAACTTTCAGATGCACTCGATTCTATCAATATCCCTTATTCTGTCACCGCAGATGGCCATGATGCACTACAGATCATGCAACGGGCTGCAGATAACCAAAAACCTATAGATTTGTTAGTGAGTGATATTGAAATGCCAGGACTTGATGGTTATGAGCTTGCATTTGAAGTCAAAAATAACCCGCAACTTGCCAATGCCTATATTATTTTACATACCTCTTTATCCAGTGAAATTAGTGTCAGCCAGGCTAAACAAGTTGGCGCCGATGAAGCGTTAACAAAATTTGATGCCCATGAATTAATTGATGCTATTCTCCGAGGGGCAAAATAACAATTTTCATCTAATACAATAATTTGCCAATAATGAAACGCGCTAAATTTCATCACATGTTGGCTAAATGTGGTTTGTTTGGGAATGTACGGTAATATTAGTGCATCATTTTGCAGCGACACTAGACTTTAGCCATCCCATCCGATATATACCTATCAGAGCTTATTAAAATCCCGTTATTCGATTTTTAAAAAGTCACAAATATTAGAGCTTAATAAAAGCCATAAATATAAAAATATAGGTCAAGCAATGAATCAAAATCCATCACTGTTAGCGCGATTAGCTAATGGCAGTTTAGTGTTACAAATTCTCGCCGGTATTGTACTGGGTATTCTTCTCGCCACATTTTCAACTTCAGCAGCAGGGCAGGTTTCCTTCCTTGGTGATTTATTTGTTGGAGCATTAAAAGCAGTCGCACCGATCTTAGTGTTTGTACTGGTGGCATCATCAATTGCAAATCAAAAGAAAAATGCCCATACCAATATGCGTCCTATTATTGGTTTGTATTTAGCGGGCACATTTGCTGCCGCGTTAACTGCAGTACTGTTTAGTTTTGCCTTTCCGACAACATTAGTACTTGTTGGCGGCGTTGAGGGGACTAATCCTCCTCAAGGTATCGCAGAAGTGTTAAATACCTTGTTATTTAAAATTGTTGATAATCCAGTGAATGCACTGCTTACCGGTAACTATATTGGTATTTTAGCCTGGAGTATTGGTTTAGGTATTGCTTTACACCACGCCAATGAGTCGACAAAGAAAGTTATTTCAGACTTAAGCGATGGCGTAACCGCAATCGTACGCTTTGTGATCCGCTTTGCGCCTATTGGTATCTTTGGCTTAGTGTCGGGCACCATTGCGGCAACAGGCTTTGATGCATTAGCAGGCTATGCGCAATTACTTGCAGTATTGGTAGGCGCTATGGCCTTTATTGCTTTAGTGGTTAACCCGATTATGGTTTACGTAAAAATCAAACGTAACCCTTATCCATTAGTGTTTAAGTGTTTACGTGAAAGTGGCGTAACGGCGTTTTTCACCCGTTCAAGTGCTGCCAACATTCCAGTGAATATGGCTTTATGTGAAGAGTTAAAGCTGCATAAAGATACTTACTCAGTGTCAATCCCATTAGGCGCAACCATTAATATGGGCGGCGCGGCAATTACTATTACCGTACTGACTCTTGCAGCTGCTCATACCTTAGGTATTCAAGTTGACTTCTTAACAGCAGTGTTATTAAGTGTGGTTGCTGCAGTATCGGCATGTGGCGCTTCAGGCGTTGCTGGTGGCTCATTACTGCTTATTCCGCTTGCGTGTAGCTTGTTTGGGATCTCTAATGATGTGGCGATGCAAGTTGTTGCTGTAGGCTTTATTATTGGCGTTATTCAAGATTCTGCGGAAACTGCGCTAAATAGCTCAACGGATGTGGTATTCACCGCTGCAGCTTGTGAAGCGGCTGAGAATAAAGCAAACGGTTAAGGGTTAAGCTTAAAAAGCTTCGACCTCTAATGTGAGATAATAAAAAACCGACAACTTGTCGGTTTTTTTGTATCTGCATACTTATTTTAGCGCCAGTTAAATTGTTTTTAGCAAAAAGGGTGTTTGCTAAAAAAAGTGCGTTGCTTTTGAGTGTACGGGTGAATAATTGTCAGCATTTGCGCATGCAAGCTAAGGCGCTTTTTGGCTTTAGCTGTAATGTCATCACCGTAAAAGTTATCACCAAGTATCACATGGTTAAGTGCTAGCATATGAACACGTAACTGATGAGTACGGCCTGTTTCTGGCATCAACTTAACCAAGGTATGATTTGCAAAACGCTCGATGACTTCATAGTGAGTAATCGCTGATTTACCTTGATCTGATACCACTTGAAATGGTGGGTTTTCTTTGTCGCCAGCTAACGATAAATCAATCGTGCCACTGTCAGCGCCCATAACACCATCTACTTCAGCGATATAAACTTTCTTGGTTTTTCTATCTTGAAACTGAGTTTTAAGATGAGACTCGGCTTTTTTATTGCGGGCAAATACCATGATGCCAGAGGTGTCGCAGTCTAAGCGATGTACCAAAATAGCTTCAGGGTAGAGTTTTTGTAAACGAGTAATAGCACAATCATGGGTATTGGCAGCTTTGCCAGGATTTGCTAATAAGCCGGCAGGTTTATTAATAACAATGATATCTCGGTCTTTATAACGGATATCAAGCCATGGAATACTAGGTGGTTGGTAGTCAAAAATTTGCATTTAGTCGCATCGGTTTACAAAAATAGGTGACTATTTTAGCAAATAAACGGCGCTGCAGTAATGGATATCAACCGCTAAAGTAAAATAGCCTCAATTAATCGGCTATTTGATTGCGGCAAATCAGTTATGGCAGGTATTGTTCAGGTGTCTTACGGCTATAGATACGGCTATAGGCCATTAACTGTGGATAGAAAGTACGAAAAGCAATCTCAATTTCAACATATAACTTGTCAACGTCGCTGATGGCCGTCTTAAAAAGCTCAGGTTTTGAAATACGTTGACTCACACCTTCAATTGCTTTGTTTAGCCCAGCTCTTGTTTGGTAGCTCATTAACCAATCTTGTTCGATGACTTTTGGGATGATCAATTGCAGCTTTTCCGGCAGTTCGGCGGTATGTTGCAGGCTATGGTATGCCTTTTGAGTAAACTCAGATAACGATTGCTGATGATACTCATCCCAGTAGAAAGCAAGGTAATGATCAAACACTAAATCAATTAAAATTGGCGCCACACGGCGTGAACTTTTTGGAAATAATTTGATTAAATCGGTGATTAATTCATGGCTGTCAGTAATTTGATCGATTTGTCGATGTAGCCATAAACCTTGTTGCAAATGCTTTGGGAAGTGTTTTATATCGCCCTTGGCAAAGTCTCCAGCAAGATTGGCTGCTAAGTGGCTGTCGCTAATATCAGCTAAATGTAGGTGCGCTAGAAAGTTCATATTTTGTACTTTTATTTTTGAAAATTTACAGTATGATACTAAACAACAAAATTGGAAATATAGTAACAACTGACTGTAAGATTCATCATATAGATTTCTCTTTAAAAGTCATGGCTATTATTTACAATTTGTACTTATGGAAGATATTTTATGCCTGTTGAAATTTGGGCTGTAGGGATCATGGATGATGAAAAACTGGATAAAATCAGTATTAAGGCAGCAGTCTGCTAAAAAACGTAAAAAAGTTGACATAGACCTCAAGATTGAAAGCCATTCTTTTAAACCTGACAGTTTATGTAATTCTGCCGATAAAAATTTGTTTTCATCAGTATCTGAAGTTGATGATAATTTAGCAAATGTACAATCAGCGAATTCAAAATAACCCTATTTCGTGGTTTTTTAAACGCCGCGCTTAAGCCAGATCCCCAACTGATTTTAATGTTGGCGTTAGCCATTAGCCGCTGGCGTGCATTAATCGATCACTATTTCATACCCTTTGCTTGATATTAGCAGTTACTAGTCCTAGACTAGCGCGGTTTTTATTGTCTATAAAAGAGTATCGAAAATGCGCGTAGCAGACTTTTCTTTTGAATTACCAGATGAGCTTATTGCTCGATATCCAATGGCTGAGCGAAATGCTTCGCGTTTATTGACCTTAGATGGCAATTCAGGTGAGTTGGCCGATAAGCAATTTACCGATGTCCTGTCGAAAGTGAATAGCGGTGACTTGATGGTATTTAATAATACCCGTGTTATTCCAGCACGTTTGTTTGGTCAAAAAGCAAGCGGTGGTAAATTGGAAATGTTGGTGGAGAGAATGCTTGATGATAAGCGTATTCTTGCCCATGTTCGTTGCTCTAAGTCTCCTAAAGTTGACTCTATGATTATTGTTGACGGTGGCTACAAAATGAAAATGCTAGCCCGTCATGACGCTTTATTTGAGTTAGCCCTTGAAGATGATAAAACCATTTTAGAAGTACTTGAAGAAGTTGGTCATATGCCTTTGCCGCCGTATATCGATCGTCCCGATGAGGATGCTGATAAAGAGCGCTATCAAACGGTTTATAACCAAACCCCCGGCGCTGTGGCAGCACCTACAGCAGGTTTGCACTTTGATGATGCCATGCTTGAGGCGCTAAAAAACAAAGGCGTTAATATCGCTTTTGTAACCTTGCATGTAGGCGCGGGTACTTTTCAGCCAGTGCGAGTGGATACCATCGATGAACATGTGATGCATTCTGAGTGGGCTGAAGTTAGCCAAGAGGTTGTCGACTTAATTGCTCAAACTAAAGCGGCGGGCAAACGCGTTGTTGCTGTAGGCACTACATCAGTGCGTTCATTAGAAAGCGCTGCGAAAGCCTGTGGTGATGACCCGTTGACGGAATTTAAAGGCGATACCGATATTTTTATTTATCCAGGATATCAGTTCAAAGTTATTGATGCCATGGTGACTAATTTTCATTTACCAGAGTCAACCTTGATTATGTTAATCAGTGCATTTTCGGGTTATGAAAATGTGATGAAGGCTTATCAGCATGCGATTGAGCACAAATACCGCTTTTTTAGCTATGGCGATGCCATGTTTTTAACGAAAAAAGCCCCGTAACGATTGATTTTGATCTAAAATACCCGCCCACAGAGGTGGGTATTTTTTTGGGTTTATTTTGTAGCCTCACTTGAAGTTGCAACATTTGCCCTCATGTCTTAATGAAACAACAGCGAGTCAGACTGTTTATCTGGCAAGGTGATTTATGAAATTTGAATTAGATACAACTGATGGTCGCGCACGTCGTGGTCGTCTGATTTTTGAGCGCGGCACCGTTGAAACTCCAGCATTTATGCCAGTAGGTACTTACGGTACTGTGAAAGGGATGACGCCTGAAGAAGTTAGAGCCACAGGCGCTGATATTCTGTTAGGTAACACCTTCCATTTATGGCTTCGCCCAGGTGAAGAAATCATGCGTAAGCATGGCGATCTTCATGATTTTATGAATTGGCAGCGTCCAATTTTGACTGACTCTGGCGGGTTCCAGGTATTTAGCTTGGGTGATATTCGTAAAATCACTGAAGAAGGGGTGCATTTCCGTTCGCCTATCAATGGTGAGAAGATTTTCTTAGACCCTGAAAAGTCGATGCAAATTCAAGACTCATTAGGCAGCGATGTGGTGATGATTTTTGACGAATGTACGCCATATCCTGCAACACATGATGAAGCGCGTAAGTCGATGCAAATGTCATTACGTTGGGCACAGCGTTCACGTGACGAATTTAACCGTTTAGAAAATCCGAACTCGTTATTCGGTATTATCCAAGGCGGTGTGTACGAAGATTTGCGTGATGAAAGTATTAAGGGCTTAACTGAAATCGGATTTGATGGCTACGCCGTAGGTGGTTTAGCTGTTGGAGAGCCCAAAGAAGATATGCACCGTATTTTAGAGCATGTTTGTCCTCAGATCCCTGAAGATAAGCCTCGCTACTTAATGGGCGTTGGTAAGCCAGAAGATTTAGTTGAAGGCGTCCGTCGTGGTGTGGATATGTTTGATTGTGTTATGCCAACCCGTAACGCACGTAATGGTCACTTATTTACTTCTGAAGGCGTGATTAAAATTCGTAATGCTCGTCATCGCGATGATACTTCTACCCTTGATGAAAATTGTGATTGTTATACCTGTAAAAACTACACCCGCGCGTATTTATATCACTTAGATCGCTGCAATGAGATCTTAGGTGCGCGTTTAAACACCATTCACAACCTACGTTACTATCAAATGTTGATGGAAGGTTTGCGTGGCGCAATTCAGACAGGTACATTAGACGCCTTCGTGACAGAGTTTTACACCAAACTGGGTCGTGAAGTACCAGAACTATAGTTGACTGATTTTTTTTAGAAAATAAGAAGAGAGTAATATGTTAATTTCAAATGCATACGCAAACGCAGCAGGCGCTCCTCAAGGTGGCGGCACCATGGAACTGATTTTCATGCTAGTTATTTTTGGCTTGATCTTCTACTTCATGATCTTCCGTCCGCAGTCTAAGCGTGTAAAAGAGCACAAAAACTTAATGTCTGCATTAAGTAAAGGTGATGAAGTGCTTACAAGCGGTGGCATTTTAGGCAAGATTGCTAAAATCAGCGATGATAGTGATTATGTTTTATTAAGCATTAATGAAACCAGTCAGATCACCATTAAAAAGGACTATATTGCAGCGGTATTGCCAAAAGGCTCTATCCAGTCGTTGTAAGCCAAGAGGGCTCAGGTGTGTTAAATAAATACCCAATGTGGAAGAACATCATGGTGATGCTAGTCATCGCCATTGGTGCTTTTTACGCAACTCCAAACCTATTTGGTGAGGATCATGCAGTACAAGTCGTAGCGACTCGTGGTGCAGAAGTGACAACTTCAACTCTATCGACAGTAAACGGATTACTTGAAAGTAAAGGCATTGCGGTAAAGCGCTCTGAGCTCGAAGATGGGCAATTACTTGTCCGTGTTCAAAATTCTGAGCAGCAATTGCTTGCTAAAGAAGCCATTGCTGATTCATTAGGTGATAAATATACCGTTGCATTAAACCTAGCGCCGGCGACACCTGAGTGGCTTGAAGCCCTTGGTGGATCACCAATGAAGTTTGGTTTGGATTTACGCGGCGGTGTTCACTTCTTAATGGAAGTGGATATGGGCGAAGCTATTCGTAAGATGGAAGAAGCCAAAATTGCTGATTTTAGAAGCCAATTACGTGAAGAGAAAATTCGTTACGCAGGTGTTCGTAAAACTGCAAAAGGCCTTGAGATTAAATTCCGTGATGCTGAAAACTTAGCCAAAGCAGAACGCTTCTTAAAGTCTCGCAATAATAATGAAATGGTATTTAATGATGGTAGCAGCGGTGAAAACTTTGCCCTGTATGCCACCATGAGTGATAGCTACCTTAGTCAAATTAAGGAAGAAGCACTACAGCAAAACATGACGACTATTCGTAATCGTGTTAACGAACTGGGTGTTGCTGAGCCGGTAGTACAGCGTCAAGGCGCTGAACGTATTATTGTTGAACTGCCAGGTGTACAAGACACTGCGCGTGCAAAAGAAATTTTAGGTGCTACAGCATCAATTGAATTTCGCATGGTTGATCAAAACACTGATCAAAGCGCAGCAGCAAATGGCCGCGTACCTGCGACCTCAGAGGTATTTCCTCGTCGTTCAGGTGGCATTGCGGTGCTGAAAAAAGAAGTGATGTTAACTGGTGATCATATTACCGGTGCCCAACCTTCTTTTGATGAATATAGTCGCCCACAAGTATCGATTAACTTAGATGCTAAAGGTGGCAACATCTTCTCTAACGTCACTAAAGACAACATTGGTAACCCAATGGCGACTTTATTTATTGAGTATAAGGATAGCGGTATTCGCAATCCTGATGGCTCAGTGAAAATGACTAAAATTGAAGAAGTTATTTCAGTTGCTACCATTCAAGCTCGTCTAGGCCGAAATTTCGTTATTAACGGTCTTGATCATTCTGAAGCACAAAGCTTAGCGTTATTACTTCGTGCAGGTGCGCTTATTGCGCCAGTGACGATTGTAGAAGAACGTACTATTGGTCCAAGCCTTGGTGCACAAAATGTTGAAAATGGTATCCAAGCAATGATTTGGGGCTTGGCAGTTGTTTTAGTCTTTATGCTTATCTATTACCGTGCATTTGGTGTTATCGCAAACTTAGCACTTACCGCTAACTTAGTGATGGTTGTTGGCGTGATGTCAATGATCCCAGGTGCCGTATTAACCCTGCCTGGTATTGCCGGTATGGTATTGACCGTTGGTATGGCAGTAGATGGTAACGTGCTGATTTACGAACGTATCCGTGAAGAGTTACTTGCTGGACGCAGTGTTCAACAAGCGATTCATGAAGGTTACGCCAATGCATTTTCAACCATTGCTGATGCAAACATTACCACCTTTATGACGGCATTAATTTTATTTGCTGTGGGTACGGGCGCGGTTAAAGGTTTCGCAATTACTCTGATGATTGGTATTGCAACGTCAATGTTTACTTCTATCGTGGGAACGCGCGTTATCGTGAATCTCATGTGGGGTGGTAAACGCGTTAAGAAACTATCAATTTAAGGAGTTGACCATGTTACAAATATTTTCAGTAAAGAAAACGATCAACTTTCTAAAACATGCAATGCCAATCAGTGTTTTATCAATGATTTTGGTGGTGGCTTCTTTTGTGTCATTAGGCACAAAAGGCATCAACTGGGGTCTTGATTTTACTGGTGGTACGGTTGTTGAGTTAGAGTTTTCAAAACCAGTAGACTTATTAGAGCTACGTGCTGAATACAGTACTGATGGCGCTGACGGAGCAGTAGTGCAAAATTTCGGTTCAAGCCGAGATATCTTAGTACGTTTACCTGTTCGTGATGATCTAAAAAGTGATGATCAAGTCGCTGCGATTGTGCACGGTGCTCAAGTTATTGATGCCAACGTTATTCAAAAGCGTGTTGAATTTGTTGGCCCTCAAGTGGGGAAAGAGTTAGCAGAGCAAGGCGGCTTAGCCGTGATTGTGGCGTTAATTTGTATTCTCATTTACGTATCATTCCGCTTCGAATGGCGTTTAGCAATGGGCTCTGTTGCCGCACTTGCTCACGATGTCATCGTCACCTTAGGCATTTTCTCTATTTTACAATTAGAGTTTGATTTAACGGTATTAGCAGGTTTGCTTACGGTAGTGGGTTACTCGTTGAACGATACCATCGTAGTCTATGACCGTATCCGCGAGAACTTCTTGAAGATGCGTAAAGGCGGTCCTGATGAAGTGGTTAATACGTCTATCACGCAGACAATGAGCCGTACTATTATTACTACAGGTACTACCTTAGTGGTGGTGATTGCGCTATTCCTTAAGGGCGGTAGCATGATCCATGGTTTCGCAACGGCGCTACTGTGTGGTATTTTTGTTGGTACTTACTCATCTATTTACGTGGCAAGTTACTTAGCCATTAAATTGGGTATTTGTCGCGAGCATATGATGCCAGTTGAGATTGAGAAAGAAGGTGCTGATCAACCTTCAATGATGCCTTAATCTTAAGCCGCAACACAAAAAAGCCACTCAATCGAGTGGCTTTTTTATTGGAATGTATTTCTTAAATTTAAATACTGATGTTTAAGCTGCTTGCAGGGATAACTTGCTGGGATAACAAGTGCCTATAAACTTCAGCTTTAATGGATGCAATGAACTGGCTGTTAGTCGGGTGATGAATATCCAATGCAACCCAGCCATCAGTGGACATTTGTTCTAACTGAGTAAATTTAGTGCCTGAAATAGTGTCAGCATCCCACTGCCCAGTAGCTTTAATTATGCCAACCGAAGAGTGTAAGCGGCTAATAGAAAACCCCATCATATTTGGCTTAATTCCATTTGGTACTCAGCTTGGCCTTTTTCACCAGAAGTAAATGCGCCTTTACCAGCAATGTTAATCAACTCGCCTTGGCCAGAATTTGGCACGATAATGAAGTCACTGCTGGCGACACCACTTTCAAACTTACCATTGTGCTGCAATACAAAGCTGCCGGACTTGCCATTAATGCTGACTTCCACGTTTTCAAAACCACAAAACACTGCTTTGCCATCTGCGTTATAACACATGATATATTTGGGCTGGCTGACACCTTCAAGATCGCCTGAGTACATTTGGCTAATACTTGCTGAGGTTTGCTTAGCACCATCAGGGTGTTCTATATCTGTGGCTTCATCCCAATTTGTAATTTGAAATACACCGGATATTTGCAGATTCATATGATTCTCCTTTAAAGGCTATCAAGAGCATATAATGAGTATAAAGTTTAATCAATGCTCGACAGCAAGAACCATTTACAAGTACGATGATTAAAAATTTGCCATCAGAGCAATGCAGTAGGAATAATAATGGACAATAGAAAAGTACTCTTAACGGGCGGTAATTTACTCCAAGCGCATACTTGGAAAGGGCTGCTTGAAACAAATGGCATATTGGTAGAATTGACCGGTGAAGCTTTACTCGGTGGTGTTGGTGAGTTACCCACTGAAATGCAAACTGTGGATATCTGGGTTTGTCAAAATCAACTCGAGCAAGCTAAAACGCTGTTAGAGTCTCATAATATGGACTGTCCGCAATGGCAATGCCTTCAATGTCATGAGATGAATGAAGGCAGTTTTGAACTGTGCTGGCAATGCAGCTCGCCACAAAGTACCACCCACAACTAACATTGACCTTTTACCGCTGTAAAAATCTTAAGATTGAATCATTATTATTGATACTAAATAAGACGATGACAATGGCACTATTAACTGGTTATAGTTGATTATCTTAATTATTTTGCGAGTGATCGATGCAGTATTTTCCATTATTTGTGGATACCAAAAATTTACAGGTACTAGTTGTTGGTGCCGGAGAAGTGGCCACTAGAAAGCTTGATTTGCTGTCACGTACCGAAGCTGACATTACTGTTATTGCCCCGGATATCGCTCAAGAAATTCAAAGCTATCATCAAAAAGGGCGAATTCGATTACATAGGCGCGTTATTGAAGCAGCTGATATTGCTGATTATGATGTGATCTACATGGCCACAGCCAATGAACAACTCAATAAAGACTATGCCGTTTTAGCCACCCAAAAAGGCATTTGGGTCAATGTGGTTGATAATCCCAGTTTTTGCCGCTTTATAACACCTTCCATCGTCGACAGAGGTCGCTTAGTCGTTGCCATCAGTACCGCTGGCGCCGCGCCAGTGTTTGCTCGCACTATTCGTTCCCGACTTGAAACGCTATTGCCCCAGTCATTGAGCCCTCTATTTGATTTTGTTGCGTCAAAGCGCACTGAAGTGCAGCAAAAAATCAGTTCTGGTAAAGATAGACGTTTATTTTGGGAGCGATTCTTTAAACTAAACAGTGATCGTTTTGATAGTGTGACAGAAGCTCATTATCAAGATGCATTTAGCAGTTTAGCTGCCGATGGCGAAATATTATTGTTAGATGAAAACGATAACGCGGCCTTATTGCCTATTGCCGCTATGCCATTATTGCAGAAAATTGAAGTAATTTATCGGGACAGTCCGCTGACTGAAAATGGCGTTAGTACCGATATTAATGAACTTATAAGACGTGATGCTAGCCGCGAAGCTGTCCCTAATTTCAGTGAAATTGCAGCAAAATATCACCATGGCGAGCGCATGCTATTGGTGCTAGACACTGAAAAGTTAAAAAAATTTAAAGCACATTTCCCCATGGCGAAGCATCTTCAACCTGGGGCTTTATAGTCATTTTTGTGGGGATATTTACTGCCTAGCTTAATGGTAAATTGACTGAGCTAAAAACATATTCTAAACCGAGTTTCATACTTGTGCTAAACAGGTTAGACTCGGTTTTTTTATTTGTATGGAACTCCCATGGCGCCTAAAGCTACCGTCTATAAAGCAACAATTCAAATCGCTGATATGGATAGACATTACTATGCCGATCATCAACTTACCATTGCCCAGCATCCTTCAGAAACGGATAGCCGCATGATGGTGAGAATTTTAGCGTTTATTATGAATGCGTCGGACTCGCTGCAATTTAGCAAAGGGCTTTGTGTTGAAGATGAACCTGAGCTATGGGAAAAAAGCTTATCTGATGAAATCAATTTATGGATTGAATTTGGCCAAGCTGATGAGAAGTGGCTGCGTAAAGCTTGTGGTCGGTCAAAGCAGGTTCAGTTAATCACCTACAGTGGTCGCAGTGTGCCTATTTGGTGGAAGCAAAATGAACAAGCACTGCAACGCTATAAAAACTTAAGTGTATTTAATATAGCTGAAGAAAGTGTTGCAGCAATGGAAGTGTTTGTTAACCGCAACATGAAATTGCAGGTGAGTATTACTGATGGCGAAATTTGGTTGTCTGATGAAGCCAATAGCCTGATGGTTCAACCTGAGCGTTTAAAGTAAGGTCAACCAAAGAGCTTATAATTGTTTTAAACCTTTAAATTATACATTTTGCACTATAATTTACAGGTTAACCTGTCTAAATTAAGCCGTCGTATACCACTATCAAGTTTGCCTATGCCAAAACCTGATAGTGGCAAATTAAACTATGAAGTCATTGCAAGTGATTATAATTTAGAAGCTTTAATTGTAATAAGCTTGATAACTTCCCTCAATTAGACTCGATAACACCCAGAAATATCGGTTGTTTTGTCAAAAAAGGAAGTTTTTAATGAAAACACTAAATTTATATTCAGTTGACAAAGTCGATGAGCTTGCCCGCCCTGAAGTGTCTGAGCATATCAATATTTATTCAGCCGCCGCTGCGGTGTTTACTGATTTTAGCCAGCTAAAACCTTTTGTAATTGAAATAAATACCGCTGCGGTAGACGTTGAACATTTAATGAAACAATCCCATGTCAGGTTAAAAATTGTCATTGATCAACAAGGGCATTTTATGGGGCTGGTGAGTTTACAAATGCTTCATAGCCAAGAAATGCTTAAGCAGGTCGCCGCAGGTTTTTCGCGAGATCAACTTTTATTGAGTGACTTTATGTTGCCAAAAAATAAGCTAAAAGCCATTGATTATGTGGAACTGGTTAAAGCGCGAATTATTGATGTCATTGAAACGCTGAAGCATTCCCAGCATCAGCACTGCTTAGTTGTTGACGAGCGAGCCCACGTTATTCGTGGCTTAATTTCGGCTAATGATATTGTGCGAACCTTAAAACTCCCCATTGATGTGAATTTAAATCCCAGCTTTATGGAGATTGCCGATAATGTCGAAAAACTGAAAGCCGCGAGTTAACCGCACTCAACGTCGATTAATCAAGGTCAATTAATCAAGGTCAATTTATCAAGCTTGATGTGTTGTTTTTATATCAGTAAAACAATAATGTGTAATGATTAAGCATGATATTTACACGGAGCAAGGATGCAGATCAAAAAAGCACAGCGCCATGATGCCACAGTGGCATTTGATATTCGAAACCAAGCAATACTAAGCCAATGCAAAGGGCATTATGATGACGCAATGCTGGTAGCTTGGACGGATGGTGAGCTGCCAATAACATTTGTCGATGCATTTTCGGAGCATGGCTATGTTGCTGTGGTCAATGATGCAGTGGTAGGTGTTGGCATGATTGACGTTAACCATGATGCCGGCAAAAGTTTCGCTGTTGCTACTGGCATGGTCGATGGGATGTTTGTGCACCCCAGTACTTTTGGTCTAGGTGTCGGCAGGGCGATGTTACAACAACTCGAAACCGTCGCAATTGAAGCAGGCTGTAAAAAATTAATATTGGATGCTTCTTTAAATGCAGCTGATTTTTATCGCGCTTGTGGTTTTAAAGGTGACAAGCATTCAATTTACCATTCCCCAAGAGGCCTTAAACTTGCTTGTATACCAATGGAAAAGTTAATCATTAAATGAGCTAATTAATCATCAGTTGGCAGATTTTACCCATTAAAAAGGGCTTCAATAGAAGCCCTGTTAATTGGGTGACTAACGATTAATCTACGATACGCAGTAATTCGTTAATACCCACTTTTCCGCGCGTTTTCGCATCAACCTTTTTAACGATAATAGCAGCATATAAGCTGTAAGTGCCGCACTTAGAAGGTAAGTTACCAGAAACAACAACAGAGCCTGCAGGTACACGCCCGTAATGTACTTCACCTGTTTCACGGTCAAAAATACGTGTGCTTTGGCCTATGTATACGCCCATTGAAATAACACTGCCTTCTTCAACAACTACGCCTTCAACGATTTCGCTGCGCGCGCCAATGAAACAGTTATCTTCAATGATAGTAGGACCTGCTTGTAGTGGCTCTAGAACGCCACCAATGCCCACTCCGCCAGATAAATGTACGTTCTTACCAATTTGTGCACAAGAACCCACAGTCGCCCATGTATCGACCATAGTACCTTCGTCAACGAATGCACCTAGGTTGACATAAGAAGGCATTAATACGGTATTTTTACCGATAAATGAGCCTTTACGAACCGTTGCAGGTGGTACAACACGAATTGCTTCTTCTTTGAAACGTTCAGCTGTGTAGTCAGCAAACTTCTGCGGCACTTTATCAAAGTACTTGGTATCACCACCGTCGATAACTTGATTATCAAAGATACGGAAAGAAAGCAGTACCGCTTTCTTTAACCACTGGTGTACATGCCATTCGCCATCAATCTTTTCTGCTACGCGAGCCTGACCTTTGTCTAGCATGCTAATAACAGTTTCGATATCTGCACGAACACTTGGCTCTACCGTGCTAGGTGTGATGTCCTGACGAGCCTCAAATGCAGCTTCTATGCGTTGGCGTAATGCCTCCATTACTTTCTCCCGATTAGTTTATTGTGGTAAAGGTGTTGAAAGCGCTCCTAAGAGGGCTTCAGATAGTTGCGCTTGTTGCGTTTCATTGAGCTCGCTGCCGGCATTATTTTGTAAGATAAAGAAATCTTCGGCGCGCTCTCCAATGGTGGTTATTTTAGCTGATAATAAGGTGATATCGCAGCGATGCAGCACTTCTCCGACGCTGGCTAATAAGCCCGGGAAGTCTAATGCGATTAATTCCATCATACTTGTATCATGGTTAGTCCCAGGTAGGAAACTTACTTGGGTACGAACATTAAAAGGTTTCATGATCCGTGACAGCTTTCTAAATTTTGACGGTTTAGCTTTTTGTGCTGCTAACGCCTTCTCAAGTGACTTTTTAATCGACTGAATGCGGGAAAGCTGGCTGATTGGTTTGCCATCTTGCTCTAGGATAACGAATGTATCTAAGGCGTAATCATCATTTGATGTCATAACGTTAGCATCATGAACATTAATGTTTTTATTGTCTAACACCGCCATAACAGTGGCAAATAACTTGGGTTTATCTTTGGCGTAAACAAACAGCTCGCTGCCACCACGGGTTGTATGCTTTGAAATAAGCACCAATGGTTTTTGCTTGTCGTGTTTCAACAAGGCTTCTGTATGCCATGAAACCTGATTAGGTTGATGACGTAAAAAGTAATCGTCTTTAAACCTTAGCCATAACGCATCAATATTTTTTTGTTTTACGCCACGTCGTAGCAGCTCTTTTTGCGCTTTTTGTTTGGTTTCTTGGACTCGCTCAGCCACATCAATGGGCTTTTCTTTGCCTCTGGCTAACACGCGCTGAGTTGAAAAATATAAATCCCGCAGTAACGAGCCTTTCCAATTATTCCATGCTTTGTGGTTTGTCGCGCAAATATCGGCCACAGTTAAGCAATATAAATAACTTAAATGCACCGCATCTTGGACTCTATCTGCAAAAACGGCCACCACATCAGGATCTGAAATATCACGGCGCTGTGCGGTGACTGACATCACTAAATGGTTTTCAACCAACCAAGCCACTAAACGGCCGTCATGATCGTTTAATCCATGAAGCTTACAAAAATCCAGCGCGTCTTTAGAGCCTAACTTACTATGATCGCCGCCTCGTCCTTTAGCAATGTCATGGAATATAGCGCCTAAAACTAATAAGCCTTTTTTAGGCAACTGATTAATTAAAATCGCGCCTAAGGGGAATTCATCTATCTGCTCAGTTTGCGAAAAGCGGTCAATGTTGAGCAGTAAGCGGTGAGTGTGCTCATCAACCGTGTACGCATGAAATAAATCAAACTGCATTTGACCTTCGATGTTACGCCATGCGGGTAAGTATGAAGATAATATGCCGTGTTTATGCATCAAGGATAAAGCTGTTATGCCACGAGGGTGCTTTAAAATACTCATTAAGCATTTTCTGCACTCTGGGTTATCTTGTAGTGGCCCCTTAAGGCCACGTCGTGCTTTACGTAAAAGCCGCAGCGTTGGGGCATAAATGCGTTGGATATTAGAATTTTTGGCCACTAACAAAAATAAATTAATAATTTGTTCAGGTTGTTGCTCAAACAGTTGATTATCGAGCACTTCAATGAAGTGACCACGGCGCTGATAGTTTTCATTGATTGGCTGAATGGTTAACGGCGCAGTTTGATGCAAGGTTGCACGCTTAAATAACTGCAGCAACATCTCATTTAATTCCATTACCCGTCTTACTGTGCGGTAATAGCGTTTCATCATTTGCTCGACCGCGAGCTGAGTCCCATCCTCATAACCCATTGCTGCGGCAACTTGTCTTTGTAAGTCAAACAGCAGCCTATTTTCATCTCTGCCAGCAATCATGTGCAGTGAAAAACGCAGTTGCCAGAGAAAATCCTGACATTCCAGTAACTCGGTTAATTCAATGGGCTCAAGAAAGTCGTAGCCGACTAATTCTTGTAATGACGCGGCGTCAAAGTGGCGCATAGCCACCCATGCTATAGTTTGAATATCGCGTAAGCCACCGGGACATGACTTGATATTGGGTTCTAAATCAAAGGCATTGGCTTTAGCATGTCGATATTGCTGTTCTTGTTTTTTTGCAAGAAAGAATGTGTCAGAAGGCCAAAAATCATGTTCACGAATCGCGTCATATAATTGATCAAATAAGCTTTCGTCACCTGATAACAATCTAGCTTCAAGCAGGTTAGTAGCAGTGCTGATATCGCTAAGGCCAAGCTCAAGGGTTTGCTCAATGGTGCGCACACTGTGACCGATCTCTAAGCCAGAATCCCAAAGGTAAGTGATAAATTGGCTGATAAGCTCTTGGGCTTGCAGGTTCTTGGCTTCGGTTTGGGTCAGGATCAGTAAATCAATATCAGAGTGGGGGTGTAATTCACCGCGGCCGTATCCACCCACCGCAATGAGCGCAATCGTCTGATCATTAGTATAAAACGATTGCCAAGCTTGTTTTAATAGCTCATCAACAAATACACATCGCTCTTTGACGAGTTCAGTTATTGGCTGCTTTTGAGCAAATTGCGCCAATAAGCGCTGGTTTAGATCGACTAGGGTGTTTTTAGCTACCAGCGCAGTGTTCATTGACGTCCTTTTTACCTAAAAATTAAAGCGTTCTTGGGAATTCTTCTTCATTACGTAGTGTGAGTACTTCGACTCCGGTTTTAGTCACTAGCAATGTGTGTTCCCATTGTGCTGATTTTTTACCATCTGAAGTGGTCACTGTCCAGTTATCTTCTTTATCTAAAACCGTTGTGTAGCGTCCAGCATTAATCATTGGCTCGATTGTGAAACACATGCCTTCTTTTAAAACCGTTTTGTCGTTGTTTTTATAATGGACCACTTGTGGCTCTTCGTGAAAGCCTTCACCGATGCCGTGACCACAATAATCTTGCACGATTGAGTATTTGTCTAAACCAGATTTACTGGCTTTAATGAACTTTTCGATAGCAGTGCCAATTTCACCTAACTTAGCACCCGGCTTGACTTTCTTAATGGCTAAATAAAGGCTTTCTTGAGCAATACGAACTAGACGTTTGTCTTTAGGGCTAACATCACCAATTAAAAACATTTTAGAGGTGTCGCCATGAAAGCCATCTTTGATCACTGTGATATCGATATTGAGCACGTCACCGTCTTTTAATATGTAAGGGCCAGGAATACCATGACACACGACTTCATTTACCGAAGTACAGATTGATTTTGGAAAGCCGTGATAGTTCAGCGGTGCAGAGATAGCTCCATGTTCTTTAGTGTATTTAGCACAGATTTCATTCAACTCATCTGTCGTTACTCCCACTTTTACATGTGGGGCTATCATTTCTAACACGTCAGCGGCTAATTTACCTGCTACACGCATTTTTTCGATTTGTTCTGCTGTCTTGATAACTATGCTCATGAATTTTCTCTTACCGTTGTCGCTGTCAAAAAAGCGCATTTAAAATGTGGCAAAATTTGTACTTTTTACCCAGTTATGATATAAAGCGCGCCGTTATGTATAAGTCTTAACGAAACATAAAAGTGAACTAAGCATCAAAGCTTTCTTCACTTATTGCTTCACTAAGAGTAAAATATGGCGGCCATTATACATGTTATAGATGGCAATTTAACTAAATACTAAATCACACACGTATCGACACATTCTTCGGGGTGCTCTTAGTCTATTTTAGGCAAGGGTCGAAGGTATGGGATCCGTGGAGGTCTAACCCCCCAAATTAAGGTATATAAAATGACTACTGTTTCAATGCGCGACATGCTTCAAGCTGGTGTTCACTTCGGTCACCAAACTCGTTACTGGAATCCTAAGATGAAACCTTTCATCTTCGGTGCACGTAATGGTGTTCATATCATCAACCTTGAGCACACTGTACCAATGTTCAACGAAGCTTTAGCTTTCATTAGCAATGTTGCTTCTAAGAAAGGTAAAGTTCTTTTTGTTGGTACTAAGCGCGCTGCTGGCGAAGCTATCAAAGAAGCTGCAATCTCTTGTGACCAGTACTACGTTGATCACCGCTGGTTAGGCGGTATGTTGACTAACTGGAAAACTGTTCGTCAGTCAATCAAACGTCTTAAAGAGCTAGAAAGCCAGTCTGTTGACGGTACTTTCGACAAGCTTACTAAGAAAGAAGCGTTAATGCGTACTCGCGAGCTAGAGAAGTTAGAAAAATCTCTTGGTGGTATCAAAAACATGGGCGGCTTACCTGACGTATTATTCGTTATCGGTGCTGACCACGAGCATATCGCTATTAAAGAAGCTAACAACTTAGGTATCCCAGTTGTTGCTGTTGTTGATACTAACTCTGCTCCAGATGGCGTTAACTACATCGTTCCTGGTAACGATGATGCTATGCGTTCTATCCGTTTGTACACTTCTTCTGTTGCTGCAGCTGCTAACTCAGGCCGTGGTCAAGATTTAGCTGTTCAAGCTGAGCAAGACGGTTTCGTAGAAACTGTTTAATAAGGTTGATGGTTACCATCTCCCTTATTTGCCAATAATTAATTGGTGAACAGGGGCCTTTAGGCCCCTGTTTTATAGATGAAATATTAAACGAATCAAATTTGAGGACTTAACAATGGCAATTACTGCTGCCCAAGTTAAAGAACTTCGTGACCGCACTGGCGCTGGCATGATGGACTGTAAAAAAGCATTGACTGAAACTAACGGTGATATCGAGCTAGCGATTGATAACATGCGTAAGAGCGGTGCTGCAAAAGCTGCTAAAAAAGCAGGTAACATTGCTGCTGAAGGTACAATTCTAATCAAGCAAGCTGAAGGCTACACAGCATTATTAGAAGTTAACTGCCAAACAGATTTCGTTGCTAAAGACGGTAACTTCTTAGCATTTGCTAACGAAGTACTTGAAGTTGCTGCTGCATCTAAAGTAACAATCGAAGAGCTAAAAGCACAGTTTGAAGAAACTCGTGTTGCTTTAGTAGCTAAAATCGGTGAAAACATCAACGTTCGTCGTATCGAGTACATCGATGGCGCTACTCAAGCGACTTACCGTCACGGCGACCGTATCGGTGTTGTTGTAACGGGTGAAGCTGACGCTGAAACACTTAAGCACATCGCAATGCATGTTGCTGCTTCTAAGCCTGAATTCGTTAATCCAACTGACGTACCTGCTGATGTTGTTGCTCGTGAGCAAGCGCTTCAAGTAGAAATCGCGATGAACGAAGGTAAGCCTCAAGAAATCGCTGAGAAGATGGTTATTGGCCGTATGAAGAAGTTTACTGGTGAGATCTCTCTTACTGGTCAAGCTTACATCATGGAGCCTAAGAAAACTGTTGGCGATATTCTTAAAGAGAAAGGCGCAACAGTATCTAACTTCATTCGTTTAGAAGTGGGTGAAGGTATCGAGAAGAAAGAAGAAGATTTCGCTGCAGAAGTTGCTGCACAAATCGCCGCTACTAAAAAAGCGTAATTCAACATCTCTTCATACCCTAAAGCCGCAGCAACCGCTGCGGTTTTGTTATAATTAGGAAAAAGTTATGAGCACCAATCCAAAACCTGCATTTAGACGCGTTCTTTTAAAATTAAGTGGTGAAGCCTTGATGGGCGAAGAAGGCTTCGGTATTGACCCTAAAGTACTTGATCGTATGGCTCAAGAAGTCAAAGAACTGGTTGAGTTAGGTATTCAAGTTGGGGTTGTAATTGGTGGTGGTAATCTATTCCGTGGTGAAGGCTTAGCGCAAGCTGGTATGAATCGTGTTGTTGGCGATCATATGGGCATGTTAGCAACCGTAATGAACGGCCTTGCAATGCGTGATGCACTGCACCGTGCCTATGTAAATGCACGTTTGATGTCAGCCATTCCTTTAAAAGGTGTGTGTGATGACTACAACTGGGCTGAAGCAATCAGTTTATTAAAATCGGGTCGTGTTGTGATTTTTGCAGCGGGTACCGGTAATCCATTCTGTACAACCGATTCAGCAGCCTGCTTACGCGGCATTGAAATTGAAGCTGAAGTTGTACTTAAAGGCACTAAAGTTGATGGTGTTTATTCAGCTGATCCAATGAAGGATCCAGAAGCGGTTAAATACGACACCCTGTGCTTCAACGAAGTGTTAGAAAACGAATTTAAGGTAATGGACTTAGCAGCATTTACGCTAGCCCGTGACCACAACATGCCAATATTAGTATTCAACATGAATAAGCCAGGTGCATTGCGCCGTGTTATCATGGGTGAAGAAGAAGGCACGTATATTAGCGCTAAAAAATCAAGCTAAATCAGGCTTAGAAATTTAACTTGAACGGGTATCGACATAGGGCAACCCGTGTACCATTATCAAGGTGCCGTTCAGGTATTAAGTGTTTGTGACCAAAAGGATATTTAACGTGATTAATACAATTAAAGAAGATGCTCAAGAACGTATGAGCAAATGTGTTGAAGCAACTAAAAACCAAATGGCCAAAGTGCGTACCGGCCGTGCTCACCCAAGTTTACTTGATTCAATTCAAGTTTCTTACTACGGTTCTATGACACCACTTAAGCAAGTTGCTAATATTGGTATCGAAGACTCACGTACGCTAAATGTAACTGTATTTGATGCTACTATGGTGCAAGCTGTAGAAAAAGCGATTATGAGCTCTGATTTAGGCTTAAATCCAATGACTGCCGGCAACTCAATGCGTATTCCATTACCAGCATTGACTGAAGAGCGTCGTAAAGATTTCATCAAAGTGGTTCGTGGTGAAGCTGAAAATGGCCGTGTTGCAGTCCGTAACGTTCGCCGTGATGCTATCAGCGAAATTAAAAAGCTTGAGAAAGCAAAAGAGTGTACTGAAGATGATGTTCGCCGTAGCGAAGATGAAATTCAGAAGTTCACCGATGCTAGCATCAAGAATATTGATGGAATTTTAGCTGTTAAAGAAAAAGAATTGATGGAAGTCTAATTCTCCTCATAGCAAAGCTAGAGTTGAAGCGCCGTGTAAGGTTATACTACACGGCGTTTGTCTATTTGAAAGGGTTGTAATAGATGTCATCCACTGTTGGATTTGAGCCAGAAACACAATTAGATACCGATATTGATTCATCAGAGCAATTGCCTGGGCAATTATCTGATGTGGTTAAACAGTCGTTGCCTAAACATGTTGCCATCATTATGGATGGCAATGGCCGCTGGGCTCAGCAACAAGGTAAACCAAGAGTGTTCGGCCACAAGGCCGGTGTAAAGGCCGTGCGTCGGGCTGTCAGTGTGGCGAGCCAGTTACAAATCGAGTCGTTAACCTTGTTTGCTTTTTCCAGTGAAAATTGGCGTCGTCCTGATAAAGAAGTCAGTTTGCTGATGGAATTGTTTTTCACTGTATTACAGCGCGAAATCAAACTACTGCATAATAATCAAGTGCGTTTAAATATTATCGGTGATATCAGCCGCTTTTCTGCACGTTTACAAAAACAGATCCATGAAGCACAACAAAAAACGGCAGGCAATACTGGTTTAGTGCTTAATGTTGCTGCTAACTATGGTGGCCGCTGGGATATTTTACAAGCGACACAAAAGTTAGCGGATAAAGTCGCCCAAGGTGATTTAGCATCCGATGAGTTAACTGAAGATTTATTAAATCAACAACTGTGCATGCACGGACAAAATGAAGTTGATTTGATGATCCGGACAGGCGGTGATTACCGCATCAGTAATTTTATTTTATGGCAGGCTGCATATGCGGAGTTAGTCTTTACTGACACCTTATGGCCAGATTTCAATGAGCAAGCGTTTAAAGATGCCCTTGCTGTATTTGCCAGTAGACAGCGCCGCTTTGGTTTGACAGGCAGTCAAATCGAAGAAATTCGCGCTATATAAAGAATTAAGAGGCTAAACTTTTGTTAAAACAAAGAATTATAACAGTATTATGGTTACTTCCTCTCGTTATAGGGGCCATTTTCTTTCTGCCTGCAGAGTATTTTGCTTGGGTTTTGGTGCCGGTATTCATGATCGGCGCAAAAGAGTGGGGCAGCTTTATTGACCCTGAGTGTAAAGTGACCCAGTGGACATTTACCGTCACAGTCACCGTTATTTTATTAGCGTTAAACTTTATCGTACCTGTGGATGCAATGTGGCTTAAAGGCCAATTACACCCTATTTTTGTCTCTATTATTGCTATTGGTGCTTTTTGGTGGTTTTTAAGCGCACTTTTAGTTATTTCATTTCCTAAAACTGACAGCATATGGAAAAACAGCCCAATGCTGAAGTCGATGTTTGGTCAGCTAACACTTATTCCCTGTTTTGTTGCCCTCATTACGCTCAAATCAATCAGCAGTAATGTTGACCCTTATTTTGGTGGCACCTTAGTCTTTTTAGTCATGTTAGTTGTTTGGGCCGCTGATACAGGTGCTTATTTTGCTGGTCGCGCATTTGGTAAGCATAAATTGATGCCCAATGTTAGCCCTAATAAAACCCTTGAAGGTTTGATTGGTGGCTTATTAGCAACCTTGGTCGTCGCATGTGGGGTGATGTATTACTCACCAGAACAAGAATTAGCTTTAGTGATTACCGTTACGCTGATAACCGCTTTAGCTTCAGCCTTTGGTGATTTATCTGAAAGCATGTTTAAACGTGCTGCTGATATAAAAGATTCAGGTACTATTTTACCAGGCCATGGTGGAGTACTCGATAGAATGGACAGTTTAACGGCTGCACTACCGATCTTCACTCTTATCTACATCGCATTCTGGATTTAATACAATGCAAAATATGGTCATTTTAGGCGCTACTGGCTCCATTGGGTCAAGTACGTTAAGTGTTATTAGCCAAAACCCACAGCAATATGCGGTTTATGGTCTCGTTGCCAATGCCAGCGTCGATAAAATGTTGTCATTATGTATCGAGCATAAACCAGTATATGCACATATGGTCGATGAATCTGCAGCTAAGGCGCTGCAGCAGCGTATACCTGCTAATATTGCCACTAAGGTGACAACAGGTGAGGATGCGTTATTAGGTCTTGTCACGGCTTCTGAAGTTGATACGGTTATGGCCGCGATTGTCGGCGCAGCAGGTCTTGTTTCAACCTTTGCCGCAGTTAAAGCGGGCAAACGGGTATTGCTGGCAAATAAAGAAGCCTTAGTCATGTCTGGCGAATTGTTTATGCAGGCTACAGTGCAAAGTGGCGCGACCCTACTGCCGGTCGATAGTGAGCATAATGCTATTTTTCAGTGCTTACCTGCCGATATTCAAGCCAACCTTGGGCACTGTGATTTAACCGCATCTGGTATTTCGCATATTTTACTGACAGGCTCTGGTGGCCCATTTTTAACCGCCGATTTAGCCGCGCTTCAATCCATGACGCCAGCACAAGCGTGTAATCACCCTAATTGGTCAATGGGACCTAAAATTTCAGTCGATTCAGCCACCATGATGAACAAGGGTCTTGAGTTTATTGAAGCGCGCTGGTTATTCAATACTAAGGCTGAGCAATTGAAAGTGGTTATTCACCCGCAAAGTGTGATTCACTCTATGGTGCAATATCGAGATGGTTCAGTGCTCGCACAAATGGGTAACCCAGATATGCGTACACCTATTGCCCATTGTATGTCTTTTCCTGAAAGAATTAACGCTGGAGTTGAACCTTTGGACTTTTTCAAAGTCCGAGAATTGAGCTTCTGTGAACCTGACTTCAATCGTTTCCCATGTTTAGGCTTAGCAATGCAGGCTTGTGAGCAGGGACAAGAGGCGACAACAGTACTTAACGCCGCAAACGAAATTGCCGTAGCAGCCTTTTTAGCTGAACAAATCAAGTTCACTGACATCGCTAAAGTTAATGAAGCGTGTTTATTAAAAGTGCCGCAGTCGTCGTTATCGACGATTGAAGATATTGTACAGTTAGATGCACAAGCACGTGCTATTGCTCATGAAGCAATTAAATCAATTAACTAGTTCTTAGGAGAACAATGTTAGATTTTTTATGGAACCTAGGGTCATTTATTGTCGCATTAGGTATTTTGATTACAGTTCATGAATACGGACATTTTTGGGTTGCACGCCGTTGCGGCATAAAAGTCGAACGTTTTTCTATTGGCTTTGGTAAAGCCATTTGGCGCAAGGTTGGTAAAGACGGCACTGAGTACGTTGTGGCGATGATCCCGCTTGGCGGTTATGTCAAAATGCTTGATGAGCGAGTAGAAGAAGTCCCAGAGGAATTACTCGACCAAGCTTTTAATCGAAAAACCGTTTGGCAGCGTATTGCGGTTGTGGCAGCCGGGCCCATGGCCAACTTTTTGTTCGCCATTGTTGCCTTATACCTTATGTACATCATTGGCGTACCTTCTTTAAAGCCTGTTATTGATACCACCAAAGCCAATACTCCTGCGGCGCAGATAAGCATTAAAGAGCCAATGCAAATTTTATCGGTATCTGGTCAAAAAGTCAGAAACTGGGAAGAAGTTAATTTAGCGTTAGTGAGTCATATTGGCGGCGATTCGTTAGAGATCAGTCTTACACCGCTTAATGCGGCCGTTACAGATGCCCAGCTTGGTCAATCCCATACGCTTGATATTAGCCAATGGACATTTGACCCCGATAAAGAATCGCCAATTAGTGCAATTGGTTTAGGTATTTATCGCCCAGCCATTGAACCTATAATAGCCTTGATCACCAAAGGTAGCGCGGCAGAATATGCTGGTATGCAGGTTGGCGATGAAATTACTGCCATCAATGGTAAACCATACCGCGATTGGAATGCGTTTGTAGATGTGATACAAAAGTCTGCCGATAAAACGGTGCAGCTAAAAATATTACGTGATAATCAAGCATTAACCCTTAATGTCACCCCGCAAGCACAAACCAATGCTGCAGGCCAAATGATTGGCATGGTCGGGGTAAGTCCTACTCAAATTGATTGGCCGGAAAGTATGCGCTTCCAGCTTGAGTATGGCATAGTAGATTCCTTCACAGCAGCCGCTGATAAAACATGGCAACTGGTGGTTGTCAGCTTTAAGATGATTGGAAAACTGTTTACCGGCGATGTGTCGGTGAAAAACTTAAGTGGTCCTATTTCTATAGCTCAAGGTGCTGGTACCAGTGCAGACTATGGATTTGTGTACTTTCTTGGGTTTATCGCACTCATCAGTGTGAACTTAGGCATCATTAATTTAATGCCTTTGCCAGTGCTCGATGGGGGACACTTGCTGTATTACTTTATCGAAGTGATTACGGGTAAGCCTGTACCGGAGAAGGTACAGGACATAGGATTCAGGTTTGGCGCAGCGATGCTGTTATTGTTGATGAGTGTTGCACTCTTTAATGATTTTTCCAGACTCTGAGCAGGGAACACAAATAATTAGAAGTGCTCTATGAGATTGAATAAACTTTTTGCCTCGATGATTTTAGTCGGCGCGTCATTTTCAGGCAATGGTATGGCGGAAACTTTCCAACCATTTGAAGTGACCGACATCCAGATTGATGGTTTACAGCGAGTCGCACTTGGTGCTGCCTTGCTAAACCTGCCCGTTAAAGTGGGCGATACGGTAGACCAAGTAAAATTACAGCAAGCCATTAAAAGCTTGTATGCCTCAACCAACTTCGAAACCATCAGTGTTAGCCATGAAGATGGCGTATTGCTTGTTTCCGTTAAAGAGCGTGCCACTATCAGTGCTGTTACCTTTGAAGGTAACAAAGATATTAAAGATGAGCAGTTACAAGAAAGCTTAGACGGCTCAGGTATTAAAATCGGTGAGTCACTTGATAGAACCATGTTGTCAGGCATCGAAAAAGGCCTGCAAGATTTCTATTACGGTGTGGGTAAATACGGCGCGAAAGTTGAAGCAGAAGTCATTAACTTACCTCGTAACCGTGTTGAACTTAAATTTAACTTCACTGAAGGCTTAGCGGCTGAAATTCGCCAAATTAACGTAGTGGGTAATACCGTTTTTTCAGATTCTGAATTAATTGGTTTACTTGAGCTTAAAGATTACGTTGCTTGGTGGGACTTATTTGGTGAGCGCCGTTATCAAAAGCAAAAGCTTGAAGCTGATTTAGAAACGGTAAAAACCTACTATCACAACCAAGGTTATATTCGCTTTGCGGTAACATCAACCCAAGTGGCAATGACCCCTGATAGAAAAGGCTTGTACATCACCATCAATGTTGATGAAGGTGATAAGTACGAGGTCTCTGAAGTTAACTTAACCGGTGATTTAATGGGCCGTGAAGAGTTGATGAAGGCTATCTTGCCGATCAAAGAAGGCGATATGTACAACGGTGGTGATGTTACCTTCACCGAAGAAATGTACAGCAAGTATTTAGGCCGTTTTGGTTATGCTTATCCTGAAGTAAAAACCTATCCAGAAATTAATGACGAAACCAAAGAGGTTGCATTAAACATTAATGTTAACCCTGGTAAACGTGTTTACGTGCGCTCAATTAACTTCAGCGGTAACACAGTTACTAAAGATGAAGTAATGCGTCGTGAACTACGTCAAATGGAAGGTGCGTGGTTAAACTCAGCTCAAGTTGAGCAGTCAAAAGTATTGTTAAACCGTTTAGGTTACTTTGAAACAGTTGATACTGAAACCGTACAAGTACCTGGCAGTGATGACTTAGTGGATGTGGCTTTCAATGTGAAAGAACAGCCATCTGGTTCATTTAACGCCGGTGTGGGTTATGGTACTGAATCAGGCTTAAGTCTGCAGTTTGGTGTACAGCAAAGTAACTTCTTAGGTACGGGTAACCAAGCGGGTATTAACTTAAATACCAATAAGTATTCTAAGAACGTTAACTTCTCTTACACTGACCCGTACTTTACTAAAGATGGTGTGAGCTTAGGCGGCAGTATCTTCTGGAACGAGTTTGATGCAAACGAGGCTAACCTTGAGCGTTATAAGAATAAATCTTATGGCATCGCGGTAAACTCAGGCTTCCCGATAAACGAAAATAACCGTTTAAATGGTGGTATCGGCTATCGTCATAACGCGATTTCAGAAATCTCTGCTTACGAACAAGCATTACGTTTCTATAATGTTTACCGTGAGTCTGATGACCCGAATTCTGATTTAGCCTTTGATAACTTTGAGATAAATGGTGGTTGGTATCGCAGTACATTAAACCGCGGCACCTTCCCAACAGATGGTTCATCGCAGCGCCTAAGTGCGAAAGCAACCATTCCAGGGTCGGATCTGCAGTATTTTAAAACTGACTTTGATACCAACTTTTACTTACCATTAACCCGTAACCACAGCTTTGTGTTACTAACGCGAGCGCGCTTAGGTTATGCCAATGGTTATGGTAAGTTTAATGATAATGATCAAATTTTGCCTTTCTGGGAAAACTATTACTCAGGTGGTAGTAGCTCATTACGTGGCTTTAAGTCTAATTCTGTCGGCCCTCGTTCGTTCTATTTATATCGTGGTAGTGAGCCATGTGCGCCAGATCCATCAGGTGACGGCTGTACACTGCCAGGTGATCCTAACCGAATTCAAGTGAGTTCTGGTCGTTCTATTGGTGGTAATGCCATTGCGACTGCCAGTGTGGAAATGATTGTTCCAACGCCTTTCTTGGATGAGGCTTATTCTAATTCAGTACGTACTAGTTTCTTTGTTGATGCTGGTAACGTATGGGATACCGAGTTTGATTATGACTCGTATAGATACCTTCCAGCGGATGAGTTTGACAAACTGGAAGATTATAGCGACCCAGGTCGGATCCGTGCCTCTTGGGGTATGAGCGTCCAATGGTTATCACCAATGGGACCTATGGTGTTTAGCTTGGCTTGGCCGATTAAAGAGTACGAAGATGATGAAACAGAGATATTTTCGTTCAACATTGGCAAAACGTTCTAAAACAAATACACTCAGCAAGTTTTGCTGATAATAACAAGGAGTCTATTTTGAAAAAGATGTTAAATCGCGCGTTAGTAACAATGGCATTTTTAAGTGCACCTATGATGGCACATGCTGAAAAAATTGCTGTGGTTGATATGGGCGAAGTATTTGAGCAACTGCCTCAACGTGAACAAATTTCACAGTCACTAAAAACTGAGTTTGGTGATCGAGTTGCTGACGTACAAAAAATGCAAGAACAAATGCGTACATTAGTTGAAAAGCAACAACGTGATGGTGCGTTAATGAGCGAAAGTCAAAAAACTGAGCTTGGACGTGAAATGGAATCACTAAAGTCTGATTTCCAATTAAAAGGCAAAGCACTTGATGAAGATATGCGTCGTCGTCAAGGTGAAGAGCAAAACAAGCTTTTAGTTAAAGTACAAGAAGCGATTAATACTATTGCTGCAAAAGAGTCTTATGACATCGTATTGCAACGTGGTGCAGTTATCTACGTTAAGCCAGATGCTGATATCAGTGATAAAGTTGTTCAAGCGTTAAGTAAAGGCAACTAATGAAAACCGTGACTTTAAAAGAGCTTGGTCAGCTATTAGGCGCATCTGTTAAAGGCGACGACACTTTGGTGATCACCAGTGTTGCGACCCTAGAAGATGCCGCCTCAGATCAACTTTCTTTTTTAGCCAATAGTAAATATCGTGCCCAGCTTGAGACCTCTCAAGCGGGTGCGGTGTTATTGAGTGAAAAAGATGCCGAAGATTACAGCGGCAATGCTTTAGTGTTAAAAGACCCATACGTGGGCTTTGCACGGGTAGCACAACTTTTAGATACCACCCCAAAAGTTACCAAAGGTATCCACCCCTCGGCACAAATCGATGCCTCAGCGCAACTGGGCGAGAATGTCGCTATAGGGGCTAATGTTGTCATCGATGCCAATGTCATTATTGGTAATGACGTACAAATTGCTGCAGGTAGTGTTATTGGCGAGCAATCTATCATAGGTTCTGGCAGTATTTTAAAAGCCAATGTGACTTTTTATCATGATGTGATTGTTGGTCAGCAATGTATTTTTCATTCTGGTTGCGTGATTGGTTCAGATGGCTTTGGCTATGCGAACGAGCGCGGTAACTGGATCAAAATCCCACAAACTGGTGGTGTAAGAATTGGCGATAATGTAGAAATTGGCGCCAATACCACAGTCGATCGTGGTGCTTTATCTCATACAGAAATTCATGATGGCGTTATCATCGATAACCAAGTTCAAATTGCCCATAATTGTGTTGTCGGCCAAAATACCGCTATTGCAGGAACCTCATTCCTAGCCGGTAGTGCGACTCTTGGTAAGTACTGTATTATTGGTGGCGGTAGCGGTATCGCAGGCCATTTGAAGGTTGCAGACGGCACCCATGTCTCTGGCAGCACCAATGTGACAAGCGAAATTCGTAAACCAGGTTTGTATTCATCTGCTACAATTGCAATGGATAACAAATCATGGCGTCGCAATACTGTTCGTTTCCGTCATTTAGATGAATTATTTAATCGCGTCAAAGTGATTGAAAAGAAAATACAAGATTAGAAGTCATGGCATGATTGCCATTGCGAGGAATTAGCGTGTCAAACCAATTAAATACCATGGATATTGAAGAGATCCTTCAGTATCTTCCTCATAGATACCCTTTTTTGTTAGTTGACCGTGTTCTAGATTACACCGTAGGTGAGTCTTTACATGCGATTAAAAATGTCACCTTTAATGAGCCTTTTTTCCAAGGTCACTTCCCAGTTAAACCAGTAATGCCTGGTGTATTAATCATTGAAGCGATGGCCCAAGCAACAGGTTTGCTTGCATTTAAAACCATGAGTCCAGATCCATCACCAGATGTCTTATATTTACTTGCTGGTATTGATAAAGCACGTTTTAAGCGGGTGGTATCTCCAGGTGATCAGATTCATTTCCACGTTAAAATGATTAAAGAGCGCCGAGGAATTGGTGTATTTGAAGGACAAGCATTCGTCGATGGCGAGCTAGCCTGTTCAGCCGAAATCATGTGTGCACGCAGAGAGATCAACAAGTGATTGATAAGTTAGCATTCGTTCACCCAGACGCAAAAATTGGTAACAATGTCACGATTGGCCCTTGGAGTTATATTGGCGCTGACGTTGAAATTGGCGACGATACTTGGGTTAGTTCACATGTCGTTATCAAAGGCCCAAGTGTCATTGGTAAAGGCAATCGTTTCTTCCAGTTTTCTTCAATTGGCGAAGAATGCCAAGATAAGAAATATGCTGGTGAGCCAACAACTTTAATCATGGGTGATAATAATATCATTCGTGAAAACGTGACTATTCACCGCGGTACCATTCAAGATAATAGTGAAACCCGTATAGGTTCAAATAACCTACTTATGGCTTATGTGCATATCGCTCATGACTGTGTGTTAGGTGACAATATTATCATGGCAAATAATGCTTCTATTGCAGGCCATGTACATGTTGGTGATTGGGCTATTTTAGGTGGCATGACTGGTGTACATCAGTTTGTACATATTGGTGCCCATGCGTTTACTGCAGGCTCTTCAACCATCTTTCAAGATGTGCCGCCATTTGTGATGGCAGCCGGTAGCCCAGCTATCCCAAGAGGTCTGAACGTTGAAGGTTTGAAGCGCCGAGGTTTCACTAAAGAAACCCAACATGCTATTCGTCGTACCTATAAATCGCTATATCGTAAAAATTTAACGATTGAAGAAGCATTAGCTGAAATTACTGAAGACGCTGAAGCCGATGAATACGTTAAAGGCATGGTTGAATTCATTAATGGTTCATCTCGCGGGATCATTCGATAGTATTGATAATGACAAATAATACCCCTCGTATATTTGCTATGGTCGCCGGAGAAATCTCCGGCGATATTTTAGGCGCAGGCTTAATTAAGTCGCTACAAAATCACTACCCAGATGCGCGCTTTATTGGCATTGGTGGTCCTCAAATGGAGGCTCTTGGTTTCGAGAGCTTTTTTTCGTTTGAAGAGCTTGCCGTTATGGGGATTGTTGAAGTGTTAGCAAGGCTGCCGCGTTTACTTAAAGTGCGCGCCAGTTTGATTGAGCAAATTTGTGCAGCAAAACCTGATTGCTTTATTGGTATTGATGCGCCAGATTTTAACCTTGGGGTTGAACTCAAGTTAAAAAATAAAGGCATAAAAACGGTCCATTATGTGAGTCCGTCGGTCTGGGCTTGGCGTCCAAAACGTATTTTCAAAATCGAAAAAGCCACCAATATGGTGTTGTCGTTATTACCTTTTGAAAAAGCGTTTTATGACAAACATCAGGTGCCATGTACCTTTGTCGGTCATACTTTAGCGGATGATATTCCGCTTGAAAGCGATAAGTTAGCTGCCCGTAAACTGCTGGGTTTAGACCCTAATGCAGAATATTTAGCCATTTTGCCTGGATCTCGCGGTGGTGAGCTAAAACAGTTAGCTGAACCTTTTATTAAAGCGGCGCTGATTGTTAAGCAAGCTTATCCAGATATTAAGTTTGTCACGCCACTGGTTAATAAGGCCCGTAAGGAGCAGTTTATTGCCGCCCTTGAGCTGTATGCACCAGATTTGGTTATCGATTTAATTGAAGGGCAATCAAGGGAAGTCATGGCCGCAGCTGACGCTATTTTACTAGCATCAGGCACTGCAGCACTTGAAGCCATGCTGGTTAAAAGGCCTATGGTGATGTCTTATCGGGTTAATGCGCTGACTTACAAAATTGCTAAACGCATGATGTTAGTTGAGCATTATTCTTTGCCAAACTTGCTCGCGGGCAAAAAGCTTATTCCTGAAATTGTTCAAGATGAGTGTAATCCTGAGAATATTTCAGCTGCAGTGATTGAGCAGTTAAATGCAGATTTTACGCCGCTTAAGCAAGAGTTTGAGCAAATTCATCGCAGTTTACGCTGCAATGCCAGCGATAGAGCTGCTGACGCGGTAATTAACTTACTCGATTAATATCAGTAATTTTTAAAGCCTGATTGAGTGATGTTATTCGCTCAAGCAGGTTTTTTTATGGCAATTTTAGAGGTGATTTGTGAGTCGTATTCCTGCAGTAATAAAGGGTATTACCCCCGAACAAGTTGAATACATTAGCCGCGGCGTGGTCGCGGGTGTTGATGAAGTTGGCCGAGGCCCATTAGTGGGTGATGTGGTTACCGCAGCAGTTATTTTAGACCCTGATAATCCGATATCAGGCTTAAATGACTCAAAAAAATTAACTGAAAAACGCCGTGAATTGCTATTTACTGAAATCAGTGAAAAAGCCTTATGCATTAGTGTCGGCCGTGCATCCCCATTAGAGATTGATGAACTTAACATTCTCCATGCCACCATGCTGGCTATGCAGCGGGCAGTGCAAGGCTTAACTATTACCCCAGAGCGAGTGTTGGTGGATGGGAATCGTAGTCCAGAGTTTGGAATCGTTAGTCATGCCATTATCAAAGGTGATGGCTTGGTGGCAGCAATAAGCGCCGCATCGATTATTGCCAAGGTAAGCCGCGACAGGGAAATGGCTGAGCTTGATGCCAGATATCCACAATATGGGTTTGCCAATCATAAAGGTTACCCAACTAAAGCCCATTTTGAAGCATTAGCACAACATGGGGTATTAGCTGAACACCGCAAAAGTTTTAAACCAGTCATGGCAGTACTGGCAAAATCTGAATCTTAAACCGCTTTGGTTATAACAATATAGCATTAGACAGCATTGCCAAGTATTGCCTACGGCATTGGCGCTGTTTAATCGGCTTATTTAGCGATGATAGCCCTAATCTGTTCTATTAAATTTGGGGTTAGTTTGTTAATCTGGCTAGCAGTTTTTTCCTTTTAATCACGCATTTCAAAGATACTATAATCTATGTCCGATCCTCGTTTTGTTCATCTTCGCGTTCACAGTGATTTTTCCATGTCAGATGGCGTGGCAAAAGTTAAACCTATTATTGCCAAAGCCGAAGAGCTTGGAATGGGGGCGCTAGCGATAACAGATCAAAATAACTTTTGTGGTCTGGTAAAGTTTTATGGTGGCTGTCATGGGGCAGGGATCAAGCCGATTGTTGGCGCTGATTTTTGGATGAAAGTCCCAGGTTTTGAAAAAGAGTTTTGCGCCTTAACTATCATCGCCTTAGATAACGACGGTTATCAAAATTTAACCCAGCTCATCAGTGAGGCCTATTTACGTGGCCAAATAGATGGGCGAGTGGTTATCGATCAAGAGTGGCTGATTAAGTTTAATAAAGGCATTTTGATTATTTCTGGGGCGAAAGAAGGCGATGTTGGTAAGGCATTATTAAAAGGTAACCAAACCCAAGTTGATCAGCTGATAAATTTCTATCAAACCCATTTTGAAGATCGTTACTTTTTAGAGCTTTTGCGAACTGGCAGAGCTGATGAAGAACGCTATCTGCACATGGCGGTAAAATTAGCTTCTGATCGCAATCTACCTGTTGTGGCGACCAATCAGGTGGTCTTTTTAAAGGCCGATGATTTTGAATCCCATGAAATACGGGTGGCGATCCATGACGGTTTTACTTTAGCTGATCCTCGCAGACCGAAAAAATACAGTAAAGAACAATACTTACGCACAGAAGAAGAAATGTGTGAGTTATTTGCTGATATTCCATCAGCACTGGCAAACAGTGTGGAAATCGCCAAACGCTGTAATGTGACTATACGTTTACACGAATATTTCTTGCCTAACTTCCCAACGGGCGATTTGACCATTGAAGACTTTCTCGTCGAAGTGTCGGAAAAAGGCCTAGAAGAGCGGCTGGAATTTTTATTCCCTGATGAACAGGTACGTTTAGAAAAGCGTCCCGAGTATGATGAACGCCTAGATATTGAGCTAAAAGTGATTAACCAAATGGGCTTCCCTGGTTACTTCCTTATTGTAATGGAGTTTATTCAATGGGGTAAGGATAACGATATTCCTGTTGGACCGGGTCGTGGATCTGGTGCGGGCTCATTAGTGGCATATGCACTAAAAATTACCGATCTTGACCCACTAGAGTACGACTTACTGTTTGAACGTTTCTTAAACCCAGAACGTGTCTCTATGCCTGATTTCGATGTCGATTTCTGTATGGATAGACGTGATGAAGTTATCGATCACGTTGCTGAATTGTATGGCCGAGATGCGGTATCACAAATTATTACCTTTGGTACCATGGCGGCAAAAGCTGTGGTACGGGACGTTGGCCGTGCACTCGGTCACCCCTATGGTTTTGTTGAACGGTTAACAAAAATGATCCCTGCAGAGCCCGGGATGACTCTGACCAAAGCCTTTGAAGTGGAGCCATCATTACCAGAAGCGTATAACGCTGATGAAGATGTCCGTGAGCTGATTGACATGTGTCGACGACTTGAAGGTGTTACTCGTAATGCCGGTAAGCATGCTGGTGGCGTGGTTATCTCACCGACAGTTATCACTGATTTCTCGCCCCTTTATTGTGATGCTGAAGGCTTAAACCCAGTAACGCAATTCGATAAAAATGATGTAGAAACCGCAGGGCTAGTTAAGTTTGATTTCTTAGGCTTAAGAACCCTGACCATTATTGATTGGGCGCTGCAAATGATTAACCCGCGCCTAGCAAAGCAGGGCAAAGAGCCCGTCAGGATTGAGGCCATTGACTTAACCGATCCTAAGTCGTTTAGATTACTTCAGCGCTATGAAACCACAGCGGTATTCCAGTTAGAATCCCGTGGTATGAAAGATTTGATTAAACGTCTGCAACCCGATTGTTTTGAAGACATGATTGCACTTGTGGCACTGTTTCGCCCAGGCCCATTGCAATCAGGCATGGTAGATAACTTTATTGAGCGTAAGCATGGCCGTGAAGCGGTCTCTTACCCTGATGCAGAATATCAACATGAGTCATTAAAAGAGCTGTTAGAGCCAACCTACGGCATTATTTTGTATCAAGAACAAGTGATGCAGATTGCGCAGGTGCTAGCAGGCTACACCCTAGGTGGCGCGGATATGTTACGCCGTGCAATGGGTAAGAAAAAACCTGAAGAAATGGCCAAACAGCGTGGTACTTTCAAAGAAGGGGCTATCAACAATGGTGTTGATGGCGACCTGTCGATGAAAATCTTCGATTTGGTTGAAAAATTCGCCGGTTATGGTTTTAACAAATCTCACTCAGCAGCCTATGCACTGGTTTCTTATCAAACCCTATGGCTAAAAACCCATTATCCTGCCGAGTTTATGGCTGCGGTAATGTCAGCGGATATGGATAACACAGACAAAATCGTTATCTTAGTCGATGAATGTGAACGCATGGGCATACCGCTTATTCCACCGGATGTGAATAAAGGCTTATTCAAATTTACCGTTGATGACGAGCTTAACATTGTCTACGGGATCGGTGCGATTAAAGGGGTTGGTGATGGCCCAGTGGAATCGATTCTCAATGCCCGAAAAGACGGACCATTTATTGATTTATTTGATTTCTGCGCCCGAATTGATCTTAAAAAGCTCAATAAACGCGTCATCGAAAAACTGATTTGCGCCGGTGCATTAGACAGTTTAGGTCCGCACCGCGCGGCGATGATTGCCACCTTACCAGAAGCGATTTTGGCCGCGGCCCAGCATGCCAAAGCTGAAGCTATTGGCCAAAACGATATGTTTGGCCTACTTAACTCTGAACCAAAAGACAATAAACAAAACTTTGTTGAATGTACTCCTTGGCCTGATAAAGTTTGGCTTGAAGGTGAGCGTGATACTTTAGGTTTATACCTTACAGGTCATCCGATAAATCAATACTTAAAAGAGCTGAAGCAGTACACTTCAGGGCGTTTAAAAGACGTCCATCCGACTGACCGCGGTAAAACCATGAAGGCCGCGGGGCTAGTTATTGCCACTCGAGTGATGGTAACCAAACGTGGCTCAAAAATGGGGCTAGTGACGTTAGATGATAAAAGCTCACGCTTAGAGGTGATGCTATTTACTGAAGCGTTTGAAAAGTTTAATCACTTGCTTGAAAAAGATAAAATTTTGATCTGTGAAGGTGAGGTCAGCTTTGATGATTTTGCTGGTGGCAATCGCATGACTGCCCGCAACATCATTGAAATTGGCGAGGCTCGTAGCCACTTTGCCAATGCAGTGGAAATAAACATTACTGCTGATGACATCAATCAAACTTGGCTTGAGCAATTTGAGCAAGCATTAACGCCATGGAAAAACGGCAGTGTGCCGGTTATCATTAATTATCAGCAGCAACAAGCAGCAGGCCAATTACGCCTTGGTGATGAATGGCGGGTGAATCCAACCGATGAACTGATGCTGGCAATTGAAAGTCTAGTGGGCTCTAAAAACGTCAAAATCGTGTTTAATTAATTTAGCAAACTGGCTTTGGTTTCGGGCTCACATTGCTGAGCCATTTGGGCAATAGAGGCATCCATTGAGCGTAGATATTTGCAAAGCGATACAAGCGCATGCGCTAGTGCTATTAAACGCACAGCCTCAGGCTAAGTTAGTATTAGCTTACAGCGGCGGGGTTGATTCTGAATGCCTTGCCTATGGTTTAAGCCAGTTTGCCCAGCAGCACCCTAATATCCCTTGCTTATTAGTCCATGTTCATCATGGGCTTAGTGACAATGCAGAGCATTGGGTCAATCATTGTCTCACTCAGGCTAAGCACTATCAGTTACCCATTCAGATAGAACGTGTAGCGATTAATAAAGCTGCGCGGCAAAGTTTAGAGGCGCTCGCCAGAGATGCCCGCTATAACGTCTTCAAAAAATACCTTAACCAAGGCGATATATTACTCACCGCCCATCATCAAGATGATCAACTGGAAACCTTACTGTTAGCCCTCAAACGTGGTCAAGGGCCCAAGGGCTTAGCGGCCATGGGCGCCATGCAGCCATTTAATCATCAAAGTTGGATTGTTAGGCCGTTACTTGATGTTACTCGCCAGCAAATTGAAGCTTTTGCCAGTGATAACCAACTTAAGCACATTGAAGATGAAAGTAATCAAGATGAGCAATTTGACCGTAACTTTCTGCGCCATGACATCATTCCGAGATTAAAAGCTCGCTGGCCAAGTATTGCCACCACCGCATCACGCAGTGCTAAATTATGCGCTGAGCAGCAGCAAGTGATTGAAGATGAAGTTGATACGCGCTTACCCGCATGGCTTGATACAGCAACACCATTTGAGTTGCCCGCTTTTAAATTACAGCAATTGTCAGACCAAACACCTCAATGGCAAGCCCTGTTGCTGCGGGGCTTTATTCAATCTTTAGGGTTTAATTTGCCGTCTCAATCGCAGCTGGAACAAATTTTACAGCAGCTGATCTATGCCGCTGATGATGCCAAGGTGGATATTTTTTGTGGTGATTACTCAATAAAGCGTTTTGCTGGCAAGGCATTTGTGGTGCCTGTTAGTAATGAAAAGCCAGATGATGTTGAGTTGATTGGCAATATTCAGTCATTGTGTACTGGCAAGCAATTGAGTTTAACCGTGCAGATGAATCAGCTAGCTGACTGCGCTATTGGTTTAACGCAAACGGGAGTAAGACTAAGGTTAGCGACAACGGAGCAAGTGACTATCTCATTTGGCGCCAAAGGCAGTATTCGCTGTCAGCCGCATTTTCGTGATAAAGGCCGTGAGCTTAAAAAAGTTTGGCAGGAGCTAGCCGTGCCACCTTGGCAAAGGCATAAAATACCGCTTATTTTTTACAATGACACCTTAGTTGCCGCCATTGGTTTTTGGGTTGATAAACGCTATCTTGCCAGCCATAACGAGTTAGGCGTTTGTTTGCATACTTAATTTAAAGCCGTTTTTACCCGCGGCTTTTGCTGCATACAACGCCATATCTGCAGTTTCATAAAGTTTGTCTTGGGTTTGTGGTGGTAAAAACTCAGCCACCCCAATACTGCATTGCACCTTAAATGCACTGGTTAATGGGTGGCTATTTATTGCCGCAATAATACGTTCACACAATGGTGTCATCGTATGTTCTTTTCCTTGGGCTATAATTATAAATTCATCACCACCAATTCGAAATGCTTGGTCAGTATTGCGGATAGCATCATTTAATAAATCAGCAAACTCTTTTAATACCGTATCCCCCAGTTTATGACCATGTTGATCATTGAGGTTTTTAAAGTTATCTAAGTCCAGCACAATCAGAGAAATATCAGCTTGTTTTCGGTTAGCTCTTGCCAGTGCACTCTTAATACTTTGCCGATAATAATAGCGATTACCTAGCCCAGTCAGGGCATCAAACATCGCTTGGTTCGACATCTGCGCATATTGGTAGGCATTATGTAATGGCTGATTGAACAGTTCTTCTAAGGTGTTTAACAATCTTGTTTGACTTGGTGTCAGTGGCGTAGATAAGTAATATTTAATGCTATAGGGCTCACCAAAACCGGTGATCACTCGCTGAATACTGAGTCCCTGGCAACGACCCCAATTCAGTTTTAATTGGTGATTAAGCTGGATGCCGCGGATCGGCAAAACTTGTCCGATGCTTTTGCCATAGCGGGCAAAAACGCTTTCAGGGTCTAAATTTGAGTGTAATTGCTGTAACACTGCCAGTAAATTAAGCCTAGGTTCTTCATCGGTTGTTTTATAATAAGCTTCTGATTTACTTATAGTTAACTTCGGGTATGGTTGTGACGTTACTGCGTAGTCCATAGCTATTATCCCAATGATGATTTCAAGTTTCTAATTGTTATTCGTTTGATAAATTTATTAAGCAATAACTATGCCTGTTATTTTTTGTTTACCATTTTCATAAGGTTATTGTTAATTTGCCACTTTGTTAATAGACTGTTTATCTAATCGTTATTTTATTGACTCGGAGAACATGCCTTTATGGAGCACAGTATTTTCATCCATATTCTCTCAATGCTAGTCATTGCGATTGTGGCAATTTCTTTGTTACGCCGAGTTGGGTTACCGCCAATCTTAGCTTATCTGCTAACCGGGGTTTTCAGCGGGCCTAGTGGCTTTCATTGGTTTACTCAAGCGCAAATGCATTCAGTGGCAGAATTGGGTGTGGTGCTGCTGATGTTTAGCCTAGGGTTAGAGTTTTCGGTTCCTAAGCTCTGGTCTATGCGCCGCACAGTATTCGGTTTAGGCAGTGCTCAGGTGACATTCACCGCATTAATTGCCGGTTTAGTCGCCTACTTATTCGGTCAAAATATGGTTGCTGCTGTGGTGATTGGCTCTGCTGTGGCGCTATCATCAACGGCGATTGTGCTAAAACTGGTTAATGATCAAGGCTGGATGCGTCGCCGACATGGCGAGCTCTCTGTCAGTGTGCTGTTATTTCAAGATATTGCCGTGGTACCGCTACTGATTGTATTACCTTTGTTATCTCCTAGCAGTGAAGCCATGGGCGCTGTTGAAATCGCTTGGGGGCTGTTCACTGGTATTTTGGCCTTTTTAGCATTGATGTCATTTGGTAAATGGATTTTACCGCGTATTTTTGATGAAGTAGCCCGCTCTCGCTCTAATGAATTGTTTGTATTATCAACCTTAGTGGTGGTGTTAGTTACTGGGGCGTTTACCCAGTGGCTGGGATTATCCATGGCGTTAGGTGCCTTTATAGCGGGGATGCTGTTAGGGGAAAGTCAGTATCGACGTCAGTTAGAAGCGGATATTAGACCATTTAGAGATTTACTGATGGGACTGTTTTTTATCTCCATTGGTATGCTATTAAATTTTGCTATTGTTGTTGAGTTTTGGTGGCAAATTTTATTAATCCTCATTGCAGTGTTAATGACCAAAATCTTAGTGGTGTTTGGTTTATTAAAGCTTGGGGGCGAGCAATTTAAAGTGGCATTAAGTACGGCTATCAGTTTGGCTCAAGTGGGCGAATTCAGTTTTGTGGTATTAGCCTTGGCGGTTAATTATCAGCTATTAGAAACTCAAATGAGTACCATTTTAGTGATGGTGGCGGTGTTATCCATGTCCATCGCACCTTGGTTAGTCAGGCATTGTGTTGATATTGCGGCAAAAATTGAGGGTAAAACCAATAGTAAAGATCAAATGGATGAAGAATTCATTTTACCCAGCCCTGATGATGGCGACTTGGTATTAATATTAGGTTATGGCCGTGTAGGGCAAACCATTGCGCGTTTTTTAAAAACCGAAGCGGTGCCATTTGTGGTGCTGGACTTAGATCCCAAACGTGTTTCTGAAGCCCGCGCTGCAGGCGAGCCGGTCTATTTTGGTGATGCCTGTAAAATGGGCTTGTTAAAGCAAATTGGTATTCGCCGAGCCAGCATGGTGGTGATCACCTTTGGTGAGTCAAGGCAAGTTGAAGACTGCTTAGCATTATCACGTAAATTAGCCCCTGAAACTAAAATTATTGTTCGCACTACAGATGATGCTGAATTAGAAAATTTAACAGAAGCTGGCGCCACTCAAGTTATTCCAGAAAAGCTCGAAGGCAGTTTAATGCTGGTGTCGCAAGTGCTGTATAAATGTGGCGTGCCGCTACCAAGAATTATTAAACGTTTAGAGTCTGAGCGCCGTAATCACTACCAATATTTACATGGTTTTTTCACTGGCGCCGAAACCGACTTTACCTTGGAACTGCTGCATGCTGTGGCGTTAGATACAGGTGCAGATGCTATCGGCAAGAAACTCACCGATATTGACTGGTCGCAGTTTAGTGTTGAAGCACGAGCTGTTAGACGTAAAGGTGAGGAGATAAGTCCACCGCCGGATGATTGGGTGTTTGAGCGCCGTGACATTGTGATGGTGGTAGGAAAACCCCGTGCAATTGAAGCCATTGAAGAGCACTTATTACAAGGCTAGTTGCAAGGCTAGCATCAATTAGCTTACGCACTCTATGATATTAGCCTTAAAAAAAATAATTAAAGCGCATGTCACGGTAGAATTTTACAGGCATCTTCCATAGAATGGATGGTTACGCTCGTTGTTGTGTAGCCATCTTTTGCTACTGCTCGTATGGAATAATGCATGTCTGCCAAATTGTTTAATCTTCCAATAAAAATTACCTTAGAACTTGTTGCTAAGCTATTTTCATCTACTCAACTGCAAAAGGCGCAGAATTATTTGATTGAAGGGCGGGTACTCGACGTTCACGCCAGTCAAGATAACCACAATGTTGAATCCTATGTGGTAGGAACCGCCACCGAGCCTTATCGTCAAGACATCAGCTTGGTCAATGTCAATCATAAAATCGTGATGAAATCTCATTGTACTTGCCCTGTTGCTAGCAATTGTAAGCACGTTGCCGCAGCGTTACTGGCGTTAGTGGATAAAAAGCCAGTTGAAGAGCAGCGTCTTAGCCAATGGATTTTACAATTAGATAAGCAAGATACCCTCACACAGACCGAAGATGATGAAGATAAAGAACGGATAATCTTTGTGTTATCAAGCGATCATCATGGTATTTTTGTTGAGTTTAAACGCAGTAAATTAAACAAAAAACTGCAGTACAACAAAGGCAGTAAAGTTGCGTTAAATGATGTGAAGTATCATCTGCCATGGTGGATTAACGCTGAAGATAGCCAAATCATCAGCTTATTATTATCGTCTTCAAAAAGTGCCTCAAAAATCTATCTTGAAGGTGAAATTTGCGCACTGGCATTAAATAAGATGATCCAACTTGGCAGTTGCTTTTGGGAAGAAAGCCGCACCCCAATTCAGATGACCCGCGCACTAACCCCAGACTTTATTTGGCAAGAAACTGATACCCGTCATACGCAAATCAGTATGACCATGCCTGAGCTTGAAAACTGGGAGTTTATTGCCACCAATCCACCGATGTTTATGGATTTAGACTATCTAAAGATTGGTCATTTGGATACTGACTTAAGCGTTGAAAAATTAAAGCTATTGCAACAAATGCCGCCAGTACCATTAGATAAAGTCGACGATATCAGCGATAAAATGTTGCGTCACTTTTCCCCTAAAAGTGTCCCTGTACCCAGTGAAATTGAATTTTATGAAATTGAGCAGCCATTAGTCGCAAAGCTGACTTTTACCATGGTGCAATTAAGCGACAGCGCAGTTATGCAGCCGGTATTACAGCTGCAGTTTGGCTATGGCGATATGCTGTTGTCAGGCAAATTAGCTCGCGAAAAAATCACCTTGATTAAGCAAGGTAAAGTCCAGTATCAAATTCATCGTGATCCTGAGCAAGAAGCGCAAGTGGTGCAGATACTACAAAGCTTGCAATTGCAACTTATTGATAATAGCCTGCTGACTTATAATCATGCCAGTAGCTTTTACAGTTTAGGCTTAATGCCTGATATGGTGAATGAGTGGGCCCAGCTCACCACCTTTGGGGTGATGACCTTAGAAGACTTAGGCTATAACGTAGAGTTTGCCCCAGAGTTTGACCTTAATATTGTTGAAGCCGACATTGAAGTTGACCTTGACGATGATGAAGACAGCGGCTGGTTCTCACTGTCACTTAATGCTGATATTGATGGCCAAAGTGTACCTTTATTAAGTTTAGTTGCCCGTTGGCTGCAGCAAAATGGCGAGCCAGATGACGAGCAGGAGCTCATTCTGCCAGGGCCTAATGGCCGCTTTGTGAAGATTAAAGCCAAAACCATTAAACCGCTTATTTCGGTTATCCAAGAGTTATTCCAGCGTGGTGGTGGCGACCAACTAGAAGTCCCTCGCAATCGGGCTGACTTATTGAATGAGTTATCAGAAAGCGATATTCGGTTACTTAATGGTGAGCGCGTTAGACAGTTAGCCAATAAACTTACCGAGTTTAAAGGCATAGAGTCAGCGCCGCTGCCAGAAGGGCTTAATGCCACCTTACGTGACTATCAAAAGCAAGGTTATGACTGGCTGTGTTTCTTAAAAGAATACCAACTAGGCGGTATTCTTGCAGATGATATGGGGCTAGGTAAAACCCTGCAAACGCTCGCTTTTTTACTTAAAGCGAAACAATCAAAGCAACAAAGCAGCGCAGTTAATCCACGGGCATTTAGGCCCAGTTTAATTGTTTGTCCCACCAGTTTAGTGGGCAACTGGTTTAAAGAAGCACAAAAGTTTACCCCAAGTTTAAAAGTGCTGGTGGTACACGGCAGTAAACGTCAGGCATTACTTGAGCAGATTGCAGATTACGATGTGATTGTGACCACTTATCCTTTGATCTTGCGTGATGAATTGTTCTATAGCGAATACAGCTTTGAGCATATTATTTTAGATGAAGCACAGCAGATTAAAAATGCCCAAGCAAAAGTCACTCAAGCGCTTAAAACCTTCAAAGGCCAATTTAGATTATGCTTATCAGGTACGCCACTTGAAAACCATTTAGGCGAGTTAAAATCACTAATGGATTTTTGTTTACCGGGATTATTAGGTCAGCATAATTACTTTAATAAAGAATTTAGAGGCCCGATTGAAAAGCAAGCTGATACTGAAAAATCGGCGATATTGCTCAATCGTATTGCGCCGTTTTTACTGCGCCGCACCAAAAGCGAAGTAATGTCGGAGCTACCAGAAAAAACCATAATCATTCAAACCTTAGAGTTAGAAAAAGATCAGCGTAATTTATATGAAAGTATCCGTTTAGTGATGGAGAAAAAATTACGTGAATTGTTTGCTAAACAAGGTGTATCAAGCAGTCACATTGAGTTTTTAGATGCATTGCTTAAGCTACGCCAAGCCTGTTGTGATCCACGCTTAGTGAAGCTAGAGCAAGCGCAGTACGTCAAAGATAACGCCAAACTCACTTGGTTGACTGAAAATGTACCCGAGATGGTTGAAGAGGGCCGTAAAATCCTTATTTTCAGCCAGTTTACCGGTATGTTGGCGCTAATTGAGCAAGAGTTGATTGATTTAGGCATAAGCTATAGCAAGCTTACAGGGCAAACCCGTAACCGTCAGGTTGAAATTGACGCCTTCCAAGAAGGTGAAATTCCGGTGTTTTTGATTAGCCTAAAAGCGGGCGGCACAGGGCTTAATTTAACCGCCGCCGATACCGTGATCCATTTTGACCCATGGTGGAACCCGGCTGCCGAAAAGCAAGCCACAGATAGGGCGCACCGTATCGGTCAGCTCAACCCTGTATTTGTGTATAAACTGATTGCCCAAGGGACGGTAGAAGAAAAAATTCAAGAGATGCAGCAGCACAAACAAAGCCTAGCTGATAGCATTCTTGCAGGCAGCGCTAAAAGCCAGTGGACAGGTAATGCAGATGATTTACTGTCACTGCTTCGCTAGTCGCTAGTCGCTAGTCGCTAGTCGCTAGTCGCTTGTTAGTAAGTCATTGATGGGGTTTATTTAGCCTTAACAAATTCATCCAAACAATCAAACACATTGATATGTTGATATTGCCAATAGAGCTGAGATAACTCAGCTCTATTTTTTTTATGCTCAGCTTGCTGACTAGCATCGTTTTTATCCAACGACGTAGCAAGGTAAGCCATAAGTTGGCTAAATTCAGTTATCACCCTACCCGCAGCAGGAATAGACGCTGCATAGTCATAGCATTGGCGGCTGTCAGTACTATATTGCTGCTGATCAAATTGATAAAACACAATATCCGCTTGGCTTTGCAGCATATCGATATACAAAGACGAATAATCGGTAATTAATAGATCAACCTCATTAATAATTTCATAGGTATCTTGCCAATCACTGATATTAATAATGTTAGGGTAATTGGATATATCATTGCCAAGTTGGGCTTCATTAGGGTGAAGCCGTAATAAAAATAGCTGCTTATTAGCAACTAAATAAGCCGATAACAACTCAAAATCAAATGCTTGCAAATAAGGATTCGATTGTTTTTCAGCAAGGGCAGAGGCGTCACGCCATGACGGGGCATAAAGAATAATACTGTCAGCGTGATTAATTTGCTTAAGTTCATCAGCTAAGGAATTTGATTCGGGGTAGTGGCTGTAATAATCAGTGCGCGGATTACCGCAATTGAGCATTTGGTTAAGGTTGATGTTAAAGGCGCTGGCAAAAAGGTTGGCCACTAAATCACTGGGGGCAATCATATGATCAGGCTTTACTTTTTGCTGGTGGTATAAACTTGCAGAGTTAAGCTTTTCGCTCAGGCTTTTAGGGTGATAAATCGTTAATAACGGGCCGTTGTTAATATCATACTCAATACGTTTTAGCGGCGAGCCATGCCATAAATTAACCTTGGTGGCACCTTTAGCAAAATACTGATTAATATCACCAATATAACTAGTATAGAAATAAAACTCAGCGGTTAACGCATGATAAATCCCTTTGGCGCTCCAGCGGTGATACGCCTCATAGCCTTGTTGGTTTAATGCGCTGATAACATCGCCATCGCCACTTATCCAAATCGCGCGGATCGTTTTTGTGCGCTGCCAATGTAAAAACAGGTATTTGCTATTATCGGCAAATTTATTTTTATAACCCCCCATCACTGCTTTGCGCGTTCTTGGCGTTAAGCCAGATAAAAAATATACGCTTTGAGTCATGACATATTTGATGCTATTGGCAATAAATTGGCTCATGCAATGTCTCCTTGACTGTAAATTCCTTTAAATACAAAGTTTAGCACTAAACTGCTAATAAGCTTAGGCCGCATTAACAGATTTAACCGCGAGGTTATTTTTAATCTCAGTGGTTGAAATATCGTCGGTACGGGTGAGGTACATGACTTCGCACTGGCTTTTTAAGAAATCAAATTCACCTTGCCAATCATCGCCGATGGCAAAAATATCAACATCAAAACGGCTAACATCAGCTGATTTTTGCTGCCAGTTATGCTCAGGAATGACCTTTGATACATATTTACAAGCCGCCACAATTTCTACCCGTTGCTGGTAGCTAAAGAAAGCTGCCTTGCCTTTTAGGGCATTAAATTCATCGGTAGAAACCCCAACAATCAGTTGATCGCACATTTTGCTTAGGCGCTGAAATAATCTCACATGGCCAAAGTGGAATAAATCAAATGTACCGTATGTAATGATGGTTTTCATAATGAATATCCTTTTTAATCAGTAATTAGCTGCAATCTCTAATTTAAAATCAATTTAGCTTTTAATGATGATGTCAGCTTGTTTGCTGTGAAACTTTTGCTGCAATATGTTTGCTAGGTAAAGTGGCTTTTGCGCTTGGGCAAATTCCATTTCAACCATTTGTATTTCTTCATCAGGGGTGTGCTGGTCAAAGTTCAATTGCACCGGACCATAGACGCCATAAGTGGTGTTGCTGTCATGCAAATGCTTATGTTTACTGGATGCGCCAAATAGGGCTAAATCGCCTTTGGCTGCTAACCAAAGTTGTGGCAGTAGTGAAAAAAACTTGTTGTTAAAATTAAACTTGTGCGCTTTAACGGCTTTATTGTGGTTGTTAATCACGGTTTCAGTCAGCAGTGGTTTATTGGGCTTGATGATCAATGCGCCCACAAATAAGGTCAGTAATAGTGGTGACAGTAAGATATAAAACATCATCATTAGTCCACGCTGCATTAGCGTGTGGTAATTACTGGCGCTTTGGGTCGATGTGGCGATTAAACTTTGATCTTCAATTTTGCTCCAACTGCTGGTTTGTGGGTCTATCATCAAGTCTTGGGAAATGATTTTATTGTTAACCGATAATTGCGGCCCAACATAGGTATTAGGCAAAATAATACTGTTTTGGATCTGGCTATCTTCAATAAAGCAGTATTTTCCCACCACCACCGCATCAGTTAATTGAGCTTTATGAGACACTTTGGTGTATTCACCAATTGCGCCATACACCTCGGCGCTATCTAATTGCGGCAGCTCGCATTGGGCTTCAACCATAAGGCTTTGGTTGCTTGAGCCTGTTTGGTGTTTGCGACCTTTACTGCTAAATATTTTGCTACAAATCACAAATTCAGTGGCTGCCACATAGCCTGATAAGCTGTCTAAATAAAAGCACTGACCATGAAGCACTTGGGCGATACTATCATCATGATCTACCGCTGTGGTTTGCAGTGGCCAGTTAAGCAATTGATTGTGTTTCCAGCCAGCGGGTAGCATCATCATTCCAGGGTTACGCTGCTCCATTGTTGCGTGAACAAATTTGGTGGGTACCATGCTGGAAAATGCCACAAAACGCTCTAGGCAAGGGCTTCTTAATATATCGCCTCGAACCACTAATGCCTGGGTGGTGTTATCGATATGCATTCTGGCAAGCACGCTATTAACTGCTTCTTGTGGCTTACTTAAAAAATACTCAATATTCAAACCCCATTGCTGGCCATTACCAATTTGGGCTTCCAGTTGTTCTGCATCAGCGCAAATCACCATTTTGACTTGGCTTATGCCTGCATCCGCTAAATCTTCTAGGGTGTACTCCACTAGAGGCTTGTTTGCTAGCGGTAATAGCGCTGGGCAATATTGCTGGTTTAGCGGCGCTAATTCATTTCCATTGCGGTTGGCAAATACGATAGCTTGCATAAGGTCTCCTAGTAGGCGCCACGCGCCAAAAGTACAGCTGGAATAGTTTTTAATAACAGTGTGATATCTTCTTTAAGCGATTGTTTGTAGATGTAATCAATGTCCAGTTCTACTTGCTTATCAAAAGGAATATCTGAGCGTCCGCTAACTTGCCAAATGCAGGTGATGCCAGGTTTTACCCCTAATCTGCGACGGTCGCTTAACTGATATTGGCTTACTTCATTAGGTAGTGCAGGTCTTGGGCCAACTAGTGACATATCACCAATTAACACGTTCCAAAGTTGTGGTAACTCATCGATTGAAGCTTTGCGGATAAGTTTTCCTATGGTGGTAATACGCGGATCTTGCTTCATTTTGAAAATGACGCCACCTTGCATTTCATTGTTTTGTTTGATTTTTTCTAACCTTTGCTCGGCATCAATATACATTGAGCGAAACTTCCACATGGTGAATGCTTGGTTATTTTTGCCACTGCGTGTTTGTGAAAAAAAGATCGCCCCTTTCGACTCAATTCGGATACTTAATGCGGTTAACGCAAATAATGGCGCTAATAAAATTAGCAAAATGCTAGCAGCAACAATATCGAATGTGCGTTTTGCAAATTGGCCACATTTGATTTTAAAGAAGTACCAATGACGGTTGTGATTTGAAATAGCTGATAGCGGCTGAGCCTTAGCTTGGCTGGTGGCTGAGGCCAAATTTAGCTGTTGTTTTTGCTTTAACACTCGCGCTAAAAATAGCGGGTTACCCACCACGTAGCGTTTCCACATGCGTTGTGGCTCTTGTGCTAAGCGCCATATCCATTCCATTCCTACTTGTCTGACAGCAATAGGTGCACGAGAAACATTATTGGCGAAGTAATCAAACAGTCCACCAACCCCAACGGCTGCGCCCACCTTTAATTGATATTTATGTTGCTCAATCCAATGTTCTTGCTTTGACGCCCCCATGCCGACGAGTAGTAGCTGCGCCCCTGATTGATTGATTTGCTCAATCACCTCTTGTTGGTTGCTTTCATTTAAATAACCATGATGACAGCCCACTATCTGTAAATCAGGGTACTGCTGTTTAAGGTTGGTTGCCGCTTCTTCAGTGGTGCCAGCAGTTGCCCCCAGGAAAAACAGTTTTATCCCTTGCTCACTGGCGCGTTGACACAGTAACGGCAGCATATCAGTACCATTCACATTGTCTTTAAGGCCGATACCGTGTAGCTGGCAAGCAATACGAATACCGCTACCATCAGCAAAAACTTGCTGGCATTGATTGAGAATATTTTTATAAGAGCTGTCTGTTGAGGCAATGTTCAAGCAGTCTGCATTTACAAAGGCAAAATGTTGGGTTTCATCGCCCACAGAGTGCTGCGCTGCTTTAACCAGTTTTTCAACACTGTCAGCCATTTTATTATTATCAATATTGACCCCAAGTAAGTTGAATTGCTCAGGGTAATTCAGCTCAGTAGAGGCAACAATTAAACGGCAAATTAGGCACTTACTTAGGTTAATTAGGTAATGAAATAAGCTGCTAAATTCAGGGGCTGCATTATTGATATGTTCAATCCCCATATTGCGCTGCATTTTTTCAATGGAAAAAACACCAGGGCGGCTATTGGTTGAACCTGGCTCAAACACGCAATACTCAAAGGCACTGCCTAAAAAACCAATATCGCCTTTAATGATCCCCAATAAAAACGGCAGTCTTGAAAAGCGCCCTTGGCTAAATTGATACAGCGCAACTTGGCGATCGTTTACATGAATGTAGATAGCATTAAAAATAGCTTGCTTTGAGCAGGCAAGTATTAAGGTTTTAAACACCATTATTGGTAGCATTAAAACCAGTAATATTATCGCCATAAAGCAATCAAAAGCGCGGACTGACAATAAGGTTGAGTCTGATGCCTGCGACTGGGTTTGAGTGTTTACTGATTGATGAGCGTCCATACCGTACCTCATAAAATGCAATGATTAATCGTTCGATACCTTGTTAAAGCACGAACTATTCCATATTTGTTAAGTATCTAATTAATAGTGTGTTATTGTGTTTTTAACTGTTTTTTTTGGTGGTTTTTTAGCAAGGGGCTTGCAATAAAAAGCTGACTTTGCAGAATGCGAATCGCACTGCAAAGCCAGAACAGGGAAGATGAGATAAGAGCTGCGGGTTACAATTTACTTTGTTGCATAAATTCACTTGAAACGCCGTCACGTGAAATACGTAGTTTTTGTAAAATGCCGATAAATTTTTGCCCAACAGCTTCGATAGCGATATAACCCCAAGCAGGTATTATCCACTGCGCATATGCGGCAATCATGGTGGTGACGGTTTTAAAGGTTTCACTTCTTATAATGCTAGGTGATGCTTTCATCGCGCGGTTAAACAGCTTTACAGCAGCGCTGCCATCACCAATGCGAATAGCTTGTCTTGATAAGTACCGTAATTGGAACCCGCGAGCAGACTCTTCATGTTGCTTTAATAATTTAGGAGCAAAACCACGGGCTTTTTCAATCATTTTCTCCCATGAGGCATATTGCTTCTCAAGGTTTGCTGATAAGCCACCATGATTAAGGCGGTAGTAAGTTAATGGCTCTGGTAGCCCTTCAATTTCCCAAGAGGTGGTTGCAGCAATACGTAACCAACATTCAATATCTTCTGATTGGCGGAAGTTCTCATCAAAGTAGCAGCTGTGGCGATTTTTACTGCTTGCTGGCTGAAAGCGTATGTCGTTTAAGGTGCTGCGGCGAATAACCGGCGCTGAGCCATTTCCTACAGGGTTACGGCATAATAAATGGGCAGCATCAATGTCAAAAAGTTTTGGCATTTGATAAAAATCGATAAACTTACCTTGATAATCAATAAAGCTTGAGCGTGAAAAACTTAATCCAACGTTGGGGTTCTTATCTAAATGCACCACATGGCGCTGTAGTTTTTCAGGGTGCCATAAATCATCAGAATCAATAAAGGCCACAAACTCACCTAATGAATGACGGATGCCGGTATTTCTTGCCGCTGCTAAACCTTTGTTGGTTTGATGACGGATGATATGTACTCTTGGATCGCCGATAAATTGTTTACATATTTGCATGCTATTATCATCACCGCGATCATCAACAATCAATAGCTCGAAGTTGTCATAGGTTTGCTTTAATACTGATTCAATAGCCGATTTAACAAACTGTTCAACGTTATAAACTGGCATTACTACTGAGATTCTAGGAGACATAATGTTTTCCTTAACTGTTTGTAACAGTTGGTTGATTAAATGAGATACGGCTGCTGTACCAGCAAAGCCAAGGCATAATAATTAAGTAAGTCACCATCACACTCAGTGCGACTGTGCTTAAGCTAAACTGACTTGCAACACTGATCACCAGGGTTAACAAAGCGGTGATAGCTAAATTGAGTTTGAAATTTAAACGGCTATGGCCGTGGGCAAGTAATAACTGACTGGCGGCTTCTGCCATTGGGCGAACAAGGCCGCTTAAACATAAGAAGATGAACACTGAAATGGCATCGGTTGTTAACCATTGCTCACCGTATACAAATGGCACGTAAAGGGGCGCAAGTGTTGTTTGTAAGATGATGATAGGGGCGGTAATCGCGCTAATGGCCATCACACTGTGACGAAACTTCTGCTTAGCAACTTGTTGGCTATTTGCTACATTGCTCGCGATTTTATCGTCGCTACAAAGGTGCGAGTAAAACGCGGTACCAAAGCTTTGAACTAGCCCTAAACTGATCCCCAAGCTGACGTTGTAAGCAAAGAAGTAAACCCCCAGAGCCTCAACCCCCATGAAGTAACCAATGACCAGATAATCAATGCTTTGTCTTAGGGTGTTAATCAAATCGCTTGAGCTCACCGGAATGCTAAAGCTAAGGATTGATTTAACATTTTTAACGGATGCTTTTTGGGTAAAAGTCGGTAACGGATTGCCATTTTTATGCAGGTAAATCCAGACCAATACCATCACCACTTTAGGGATAATAATGGCCCACAAGCCAAAGCCGCTCAGTGCAAGTATTGCAGTTAAGATGCCATCGCCCACGGTTTGCCAAAGGTTGGCGCTAGCCACTTTACGCATATTGTTGTTACGTAAGTTCACCGTGGCGTACAACATGCCAAATGGCAGTAATAAATAACTACTGGCAACAAACAAGATAGGCAGAACAAGTTGGCTGTCTTGGTAGTAATAAGCCAGTGGTAAGCTGATTAAACTCATTAGTGCAAAGGCAATAAGGCAGGCGCCGAAGTTAATCACATTGGCGCTGGCTAAGTTGTCTTTAAACTCGGTATCATTCATGCGAATAAGTGCTGCTGAAGTAATGCGGCGAGTTGGAGTACAAATTAATTCAAATAGGGTTAAGGTAATGGCCACTTGACCGAAGATTTCTGGTGTCAGTAATCTCGCGGTTATCACGCTAGCTGCTAATCTCACAATACGGCCACTAAACTGAGCACTCGCCAACCACATTAGGTTTTTACCCAATGTACGAATGCCTTGATTCAGCATTTGATTGACGGTCGTTTTAGGACCTAGTGAGTTAGTGGTTGTTTGCATTATTTGTACCCTTGATCTTGTTAGCTAATTTGATCTTGTTTGCAAATTCAAATTAGGACTAGCTGACTGCTTACAAGGGGAGTTACACTTATCGTGCCAACTTTTATATGTATGTTTTAATTGGGTTTTATTATTTTGCGGGGTAAGTGCTGCTGAGGTGTTTTAGCAAATTGAGATAGGGCCGTTGCAGTTTGCAATACTTTAACTGAGAGCATCAAAGCGCTTTTCATTGGTTTGCTTTGATGTATGGCGTTAACCCGTTTAGGATTGATTTAGCTATTCACTTTAGCTATTCACTTTAGCTATTCACTTTAGCTATTTACTTTAGCTATTCACTCTAGCTATTTACTTTAGCTATTCACTCTAGCTAATAGTGGTGCCAGCGTGTATTGGCAAGTGAGTGAAAGGCAAAACTAACAGGATGGACAAATGAACAAATCGACCTCTTTATTGATGAGCATGGGTTTGCTGCCAGCGAGCTTAACCTTGTTAGCTGGATTAACTTTATCAGGCTGTAGCCAAGATGTGCCAAAGCAGCAAACTGAGCAATCGACTATGCAATCAAGTGCGCAATCAAGTGCGCAATCAACTGCAGCAGTTGAAAGTAGCTTGTGTACTCAAGCTTGGTTTAAGCAAGTAGATCAACAACTGATTTCAGGCGATGGTCAAGGTCATGGGCCTGACTTAGGCTCAGATGAATGGCAGTCGGTGATTGAATTTAAGTTAGGTGTAAGGGGCGACACTGATGTGCCAAATCGACACTCTAAGGCTTGGTGCGCGTATGTGCAGCAGAAGTTATCTCAGTAACCAGCTGCCATTATCTATGTGAGTGTTATCCATTTTTATCAGCTCTTATCAAGGGCTGACTTCTGCGTCACTTTAGCGCTTAAAGAGGGGTGATAGCTGTGCATGCTATGGGGTTTAATCATCTATTACCAAAAAATTGTTGATAATGTAACAACTATTAGCCCCTTTAAGCATAGGGACCTAGCGACTATTATCAACGTTCTTACGTCGTTAGGAAGTTATTTTAATTCTGTTTGCTATGGCGGGGTTAAATAAGCTTATAACCATATAAAGTGCTTAATTAATAATAGTTTTTTACATAAAAAGTTAAAAGTAACTTATTAAATAAGCATTTGTTTTGAGTTTATTTAGCTTAGCTAAGCAAAGTAATGATTTTATTGAATACTTTATAACTTATGGCATTCGGCAGTTGCATTTCCCGTGGATGAAAGCCGGGAATATTAATGAAAGTGGAGACAGTAAATATGACACATCCAATTATTGAAGACTTAAACAATCGCTATACAGCAAAGCGTTATGATCCTTCAAAGCGTGTTTCAAAAGAAGATTTAGCGGTGATCTGTGAGGCGATGCGACTTTCAGCATCTTCAATTAATTCACAGCCTTGGAAGTTTATTGTGCTTGAAAGTGATGCAGCAAAACAAAGAATGCACGACACTTTCGCCAATAAATATCAGTTCAATCAGCCCCATGCTAAAGCCTGTTCTCATATTATTTTATTTGCCCATAACCCTCACTATACCCGTGACGATTATGCCAAAGTGGTTGATAAGGGCATTGAAGATGGTCGCACAAAACCTGAAAATCGCGAGCAAGCTTTTGGTGGTTACTCTTTTGCTGAATTAAATACCGATGCACAGGGTAATAACGAGGCGTGGACACGCTCTCAAGCTTATCTTGCACTGGGTAACACCTTGCATACTTTAGCCCGTTTAGGTATCGACTCGACCACAATGGAAGGGGTTGATAGTAAACTTATCGGTGATATTTTTGCCGAAGAATTAGATGGTTATGAATGCTATGTTGGTTTAGCTATCGGTTACCATCATAGTGATGAAGATTACAATGCCAGCTTACCTAAGTCGCGTCTTGCATTTGATCAAGTGATAAAAATTATTTAATGGCGTAAGCCATAGCCGCTGTGATGACAGTGTTTTGTTACCACTTAGGTAACAAAACACAATGATTAGTCCTTCAAGGCAGCGGCTTTTTTGAGTACGGCTTCTGGCTCTTCAGCTCGCAGCGTCATACCTAATACAATTAATCCCGGCCAAAATAAATAGGCTAGAATTTCTAAATTCTCGCCGAAGGTATATAAACTTAACATCAGTAAAATTGCCATGCCGACTCTGGCCATAGGCTGACTAAATAATCGGATCAATAATATCAAGAAGGTGACTAACATCGGAATTGCTAACGCTACAGCGCCGACAACGCCTTTAACAAACAATAATCCATACCAAGTATGATGCGAGCCTATGGGCATGTATTCCACCATGTGCGGCCCTCGCTCAACGATACCATGGCCAAAGATCACCGCTTCATTCATCCACCTTTCAACGGCAATATCAGCCAAAGCTTGACGAACGCGAGTTGAATCGGCGCGGGCAGCTTTTATGGCGGCAATACTGATTTGTATTTTGTTGATAGTGGCTTCACCGACAACCCCAATAAGTAACATTAACGGGCTAAGTAAAAAGTACAGTAAAGGTGAGCGCACAAGTTTAAATAGGGTGAAAAAGCCGATTAAGGCGAAATAACACACCAAGCCAAGACGGGATTGCGACATTAATACCATCAGTAAGCTGCCTGCAATGCCCCACTTTTTCCAACGTGAATCCTTTTCTTGTACGGCAAAAATAAAATATAAGTTACCTAGCATGCCTAATGCCGGTGCCCATGGGGTAAACAGACGCCAGCGGGGAACGCCGCTGCCAGGGTCGATTTCATATAAACTGACGCTGAAAAACTCAGGCCCTGGGCCACCAATAATGCTCAGTGGCGACACATATAAGGTGCTGGGCAAGCCAACTTTCCAAGCAATTAAAAACAGCGGGAACAGCAAAATAGTATGTTTGCAGACTCTGCAGCAGGCACGATAAATAATTTCAGGCCGAATAGATAAGCAGCCAATAAGCGGAAATATTGCCAGTAAGGCCCAGCCTTTGGCCCAGCCAATAGATGATTTAATTAATTTGCCAATACCTAAGCCAAAATCGAGGTGGCCGACCACTAAGGCAATAAGCATGAACAACATGCCAAACACCCATACATAATGGCTGATGCTAATTCTATATGTTTGCTGACCTGAAATTTTTTTATAAAGTAAGCGTGCAAATAGCACCCATGCAATCACAGGTGCAATGACATATAAAGCACCAAACAGCCAAAATAAATAACTATAAACAATGCTGTTGTATATTATTTTTTCGTCAACATTTTGCGCAACAATGGTTTGCGGATCCATAAAATGCTCAACCCTAGCAGTAACATGAAAGAAGCGCTTAACCCACCAAAGATAATTAGTATGCTGGCTAATTTATTGGGAGAATGAGCTAAACTCGGCGGCGAAAATAATTGCAACATGGGGTAAGCCGAGTAGATATCTGATTTACCCACATCCAATTTTGCCATCGCAGAGGTTAATACCGTAGTGGCTAACTGGTGTTCACGTTGTAAATCTGCAAGCTTGGCGGCATCATCGTTACTGTGCTGCAAGCGTAGCTCCCACTGATCAATTTGCGCGATCAGTGAATCTACTTCTGATTGCGTCGCTTGTCGTTTTGAGGCTATGGTAATGAACTCTTGCATCATCACTGCGCGGCCATCAACATCATCCACCGTTAGCATCATTAAAATTTTCTCATCTTGAAATCCAATAATGGTATTAAAGCGCTGCTTCATACTATCGAAGATACTGTCTAACTCTGCTTTTAGGGTGACTAATGTCGGGTGACGACGACCCAAGCGCCCAGCATTTTCAATGTAAGTGGTATTGGCGGTGTTGTGTTTTTCAAGTAACTGCTGAAACAGCTTATCATTGTTGAGTTTGAGTAAAATCGCAGCTTGTGAGTCATTAATGCCAAGGTGTTTTTCATAGAGTTCATAGCTGGCATTTAAACCTTGCAGTGACGCTGAAAGGGTCACTTTACTATGGCGTAAGCGCTCAATGGTGATGGCTAACTCTTTAAACTGATCAAGGGTTATTAGGCCTCGCTCAGATTGAAAATCCAGTAATTGCTTTTGTGTTTGCTTTACTCGGGCGTTATAGCTTTTCAGGCTACGTTGAATACCTCGCTCGCGCAGGCTATTTTCATCAAAACGCAGATCATCAAGAATGTCTTGTAAAGAACGATACATAGCCCAGCCACGTTTTTGAGCTTGCTCTGGCGATGCGCCATTAATACTAAACTCCATTAAGCCCGTTTGACTGGGGAGTTTAAGTTTGGGTTTTGGTATTTCATTGCTAGGCACTTTTAAATAAAACGCAGCGGTTTGCATCAGCAAGCTGCTCATGGAAATCGCTTTAAAATTCTCTCTTGGATCAATGGCCGAGCTCATATAAGGCGAGCTATTGGAGCTACTTGCTTGACCAAGGCTGTCAAGGCTTAGGGAAGACCCCGCTGCGACCCCAGGTAATATGACCACCCATTTACTTTCGTATTTGGTGGGGGTTAGCGCGATAAAAACAGCCACCAACAGCCAGACAATGAGCAGTGATATCAAGGCTGTTTTGATGTACAGGCGTTTACGGGCTTTAGGGGTTAAGTGGCTGCCTTCTAATGTGGCGCGTTTAATCCAATATAAATAGGCAAGTTCTGAAAAGCTGGCGTAATCTTGCTCTGTTTCGATGTCAGTGTTTTGTGCGCTTTGGGTTTCATTTTCAAGCTTAACGTCAGTATCAGCACTGGAGCTTGTGTGCGCCCCTGCCCCAGAGTCTGCTTGTTTCTGGCTCTGTTCGCCTTTGCCGCTTTTGCAGTTTCCTTGGCTCATTATTGTCTCCTTACAACCATCCGATAAGGGTTGTTGGCACGACCAATTCAGTTACTGTTCTGGCTATTTCACGGATATTAGTTACGCGAGAGTCATAACAGGCAAGTCCATCACCGGGGAGTAATACTGGGTTTGATTCATTATTCCAGGCCGTTTGAATTAAGCCATCAATTGAGCGTTCGACAATATCTATTTGATTAGATAATGGATTTTTAGTCACTAGGATAACGTAACGACTGGCATTGGTGGTTTGGGCACCACCGACACAGTTGGCCGCAATGGCGCCATTTAGCAAGCGGGTGCCGTAAGGAAAGCGTGTTGCTTCACGGTCTACTGCTGACTGACTATTTGAACTTGCAGGTTGCGTTAAGTTTGACATAAATACCCTGATCCCTGGTGTTGTCAACTGAGAAGGTCTGGCTAATTGATCATTAAATGAATGCGTCGAAGGAACATGTACATGATCGCCAGCCATTAAAGTCATGTTTGGTACTTTCTCTCCCGTTAGCATACCACGTAAATCCATATTGAAAACCTGACCATTACGGATGACCTTAATTGCTGAAATATCAGCATCTGGGCGCACCCCACCAGAAGACTTCACCGCGGCGGCTACATTACGCTGAATGGCTTGGTCACCAGCAAAGTTACTGCCATCATCTTTAAGTTCAATGGGGAGTTTTTTGTTGATCATGTGCTGACCTGGCTCAAATACTGCGCCAGAGGTGGTGATTTCAATAGGTGCCCAGCTAATAGGTAATATACTGATACGCACCGCATGGGCCAACATCAGATTTTCATCGATTAATATGTTTCTGATTTGATTGTTTAATTGATTAAGAGTCAGTCCTGTAACTGAAATTGGCGGTAAATAAGGCAGATAGATATTGCCGTCGGCATCTACTTCCACATCTTTACTAAATTCATCACCATTGAGTATTTTTACCGAAATTTTATCCCCTACAGATAATGACAATGCTTGCTGGGTATCAACCACCATCGACTTATTACCGAAAATTGGCGCAGTAGGGAAAGTCGTATGGTTTGAGGTCACAGCGCTGACCTTTCTGTTATAAGGCGTTTTTTGGCCAAAGTAATGGCAGCTAGTGAGTTGCTGCTCTAAATCACAAACATCTTGCTCAGCTGGTTGCATAGGGGTCACGCAAGCGGTTAAGCCTGCGATAATAGCGATAGAAAGTAGTGATTTGAATATGTTCATTTCTGTTCCCCTTTACGTCCGTGATTTAGTGGTTCCTGCTTAGCTTGCTAACTCTGAGATGATTTGTTCATCAAAGTCAGAGGGTTCAACAATGCTGCTATGACGCAAAAAATCTAACGCTAACGCCTCAGTTTCAAAAATCTCAAAAATATGGTGTAGGCGCGTTAATTCAATTAATGAACGTACCGCAGGACTAGGTGACAGTAATACGATGTTGCCTTGATAATTAAGCGCTTGATTACGGGCGGAGATAAGCACAGATAAGCCACTTGAATCGATGTACTCTAAATGCTGCATGTCGATAACTAAGCGGGTATGGCCTCTATCAATATAATCAACCAGTGCCGCTCGGTAAGTTGGGGTATGAGCCATAAACATTCTGATAGGTAATGTTACTACACTTGCATGTTGGGCTACTTTGATTTCAAATTTCATAACCTGCTCCTAAACATCTATTGATGCGCTAACTTTGATTAACTAAATCGTGATGAGATAAATGACGTCTAAAATTGAATGGGTGGATTAATCATTTATCCTCTGCTTAATCTATAGTTAGCAGGATGCGTGCCAATTATTTAGTTGTTATTAATCAGTGGTTTGAGGTTTTGTTTTGCTGTCGTCTGGCTGTGTGTTGCTTATTGCTAAGCTTTAATTGCGGTTTAAAACTATGTCGTTGCAGAATGCAAAAGCACTGATTACAACTTCACGACCTAGTATTTGCAATTCGCAGTATTGATTTAGTTTATATTGCAGGGAAGGGTCAGCCTAAGTACAGATAATATGAATTTTCGATAAAACGGCTTTGGTTTGATATAGATTGTTTGATATAGAGTGTTTGCTAACTTGTATTTGGGCAAAGACGTATTTCAAGTTGGTTTATGAATGTCTGGACATAACTTTAGCAACTAAATATCTACTAGGTTCTTTCCTAGTAGTGATAAAATATCCGCATTAGAATAACCGAGAAAATCTATGTTTATCCATCATGTTAACGGCATCGACTGGCTGGTGATTACAGCTTTTGAAGAACTTAAAACTTTATTTATTGAAGAAGCTGGTGCGATCCCCTTTTGCTTCTCAACCGCCAGCGAATTGAACCTGATTGATCAAGCCAAGCGCACTTATGGATATTTGCCTGCACTCAGCGGCGTAATCACAGATACTGGCACTTTTCAACGTCAGGATAACGAAGAAGATTTGAACCCACAACTTGCCTGCATAGTTGAGGGGCGTGGTCGGGTATTTATCTATCACGGCGGCTTTGTGGCTTTTGTGGATGACGAGCAAACCTTTATTACCCGAATGGACTGAACATTATTCAGTAAGTTGAAATCGGCGAATTGGCATCCTTAGTCATGCAAAGCTGGATTAACTATGTTGTTATCGCTAATGCTTATAAAAGTTGTGTCGCTATTGGTTTACATTCCGCCCAAAGCATTAGCCCAAGTTTATACTTAATCTCAAGTGAGTGCCTAATACCGTTGCCTGTTGCTGCACCTGATCCATCCATTGATGCATTATCCATAAGCCGCGGCCGTTGGCTTTGTGTTTGTTAGGACAAGTGCTAGGGGGGGCTAGTGGGGTAAAGTTTGAGTTATCTAATATATCAATAATCAACTTGTTATCGTTTTTCTGTAATAACAGCTTAATATCTTCAGCGTCATCAGCGCTGTGCTGTTGCACATTATTGGTGGCTTCGAGTGCACAACTGATGAGTTTGAAGCGTTGTAATGGCTCAACCTTATTGCTGATCAAAAACTGTTCTAGTTCGTCATAAACTTGATCTGCTGTCATTGAATTGATGCTTATGTTCAATTGAGTGTTATTCATATTAACTCCTTAAGCTGTGGGTCACTGTGGGTTAATTCAAAAATATAAGCTGTTAATTTAAGTGCTTATCTTCGTTCTAAATCTAAATCTAACTCTATAATCAGCAATAATTGGCATACAGTTATCATCACAATGATTGCTATAACTTTTTAATCGGGTGCGGTAAATAGTAGCAGTGACATATCATCTTGGGGTTGCGACTGCTGCCAAAGGTTGAGTAAGTAACTTAAGTGACTCAATAAATTCGCCGCTGGCATGGCTTTAGCTGATAAGCAGCGCTGTTTTAAGCGCTCTAAGCCAAACATGCCAAACTTTGGATGATTAACTTCATACACGCCATCTGAAAACAGCAGTAGTTGCTCACCCGGGTAAAGTTGGTATTGACCACTTTGGTATTGGCAGTGTTTATCAATACCAATTGGCATACCTGTGGGCACATCGATGCTTTGCACATCGAGTTTAGAAATGATTAATGGTAATGGGTGACCTGCATTACACAGTTGTAATTCATGGGTGTTTATATTGATTTTACCTATCATTACAGTGGCAAACTGGCCCAAATTACCAGGATCATCAAAGAGATTGTTTAAGGCATTCATGACCTTTTCTGGCGATTGCTGCCAGTTCATCCTTTGGGGTGATAAGCCTTGGGCGAGGGTAAAACTGAGCATAGCAGCACTGGCACCGTGACCCGATACATCGATAACATAGAAGCCTATCCACTGTTCATCAATTTCAAAGCATTGCAAAATATCGCCTGCAAGTTCCTCTGCGGGTTCAAAATAATGTCGGATAGTCCAATTATTGAAGGCTAAATTATTTTTTGGCAGTAAGGATTGCTGCAAAATCGCAGCTTGGGTCAGTTCAGACTGTTTTTGAGAAAGTAAACTTTGCAGCTGTTGCTTACTTTCAAGTACCGACTTTTTTGCTTGAATGAGCCTTACTGCAGCTTGAATTTTGACTTTTAATACTGAGGCCAAAAAAGGTTTGGTAATGTAATCATCAGCACCTGAGTCCATAGCATAAATCATGTCTTGAGTTTGATCGTTACCGGTTAAAAGCAAGAAGTAACCGGGATCTGTTTTGGTCTTTAGTCTTTTACACAGCTCAACACCGTTCATCCTAGGCATGCGCCAGTCGCTGACAATTAAGTCAAACTGCTGGGTACGGCACTTCTCCAGTGCCGTTAAGCCATCTTCACATTGCACCATCTCAAACTGTACATTTTCCGGCTGAAAACTTTGAATTAAACTGGCAATGTAATAGCGTTCACTGAATGTGTCTTCCACTAACAGGATGGAGATAGTCGACGTTGACGCATTAGCATTTTGCATGGCGATTCTCTATTAAGTTTGTTTAATAACTTATTAAAGCAAAAGCTGTTCCATAATTTTTAAATAATAAAATCAGGTGGTTAAGCAGCTTTCTAGTAAGATTTACTATTTGCATTTTCAGATTGGGAATAATTTTTTGCAAAATGCGAACAGGTAATTCATAGTGAGTAATAATGTAGTAAACATTTGCTTTGGAATAGATTTTTGACAGGGTTAAACAGCGCTGTTTGCAAAATGCATCAGGAGAAGGAATTTGTCATTTAGATTAAAAGCGATAATTGCCATTGGATTAATGCAAGTCGTACTATTACTGATGCTAATTGTTAATAGTTTAGCTGTTATCAAAGAGACCAATCAGCAAGAAGCAAGGCAGCAAGCTCAACTTGCAGCGCAGCTGGTGGCTAATAGTATTAACCCTGATAAGGCCCGCGAGTCCATCTTACTGCTTAAACAATCTTTAGAAGCCCACCACATTAGCCATATTGATTCAATCGAAGTATCCAAAGCAGATAAGCTATTGTATTCGGCTCAGCGTAATGGCCAAGGCATGTTTGAGATCATGAAAGCTGTGACCCCAAAAGAGCATACTGTTGAGGTGGTGGCAGTATCTAATAATGGCACTGGCATTCAAATAAGCGTACTTGTTAATACCGATGAATTTGATAATAGCGTTGAAGCAGTGGCGTTGAAATATAGCGCATTAATGATTTTAGTGATCATTTTGATTTCATTTTTATCTTGGTATCAGGGCCTTAAGCTCATCAGACATATTTTTAATATTCAGCATGCCTCAAAGCGGGTGCTTGAAGGGGAATCAGGGGTGCAAGTGGTTGAGCCCGGCACCCAAGATATCACCGATACGACTAACGCCTTTAATGCCATGCTTAAAAACTTGGATGAAAAACGCAGTGATTTACAAGGTGCCAATGTTCGCTTAAATACCATATTAGATTCAGCGGCTGATGGCTTTGTCATTATTGATGTTAACGGCGTGATTAATGAAGTGAATAATGCCGTCAGTAAGTTATTTGGCTATGAAAAAGCACAGCTTATTGATGAAAATGTGTCTATTTTAATGCCGATGGCAGATCGCTTTATGCATGATGGCTATATCAAGCATTATCTTACAACGGGTGATGCAAAAATTATTGGTAACAGTCGTGAGTTAAAAGCGCAGCATAAAGATGGCAGCTTATTTCCTATCGAGCTAACCATTTCAAAAATGCAAATTGATGGTGAGATTCTATTTTTAGGCTTTATCAAAGATTTAACCGAACTTAAAAAAGAGCAACAAACCGCTGCCAGAACTCAATCTATTTTGGTGGCAACCATTGAAGCCACCCATGATGCGTTAATCTCTATTGATATTAGCGGCAGAGTGGTTGAGTTTAATGCTGCGGCGGTCAAACTGTTTGGCTATGAGCGCGAAGAGGCATTAGGTGAAAGGCTGGAAGATTTAATTATTCCCGCAGGTTTCCATAGTGCCCATAAAAATGGCATGGAGCATCACCGCCGCACTGGTGAAGGGCCTGTGCTGAATAATCGCATCGAAGTTCCTGCCCATAATAAAGCTGGCGAGGAGTTTCCGGTTGAATTGCGGGTGATCCCCATTCAATTAGGTGATGAAATGTTCTTCACCGCTTTTTTACGCAATATTTCAGAGCAAAAATCCAGAGAAGAAGAATTAAGATTAGCCAAAGAGCAAGCAGAGGCGGGCAGTGAAGCTAAGTCACGATTTTTAGCCACTATGAGCCATGAAATTCGCTCACCACTGAATGCCGTACTTGGCAGTGTTGATTTGCTTTTAGACTCTCAACTTGAAAAGGGCCAGCGCATGTATGCTCGCGCGGCTAAAGAAGCGGGCTCAGTCTTGTTAAGTACCATTAATGATATTTTGGACTTCTCGAAGATTGAAGCTGGGCAAATGCAACTGGAAGCGAAAGAGTTTCAACCTGATAAGTTAGTCGCGCAAGTGTTACAGATTTTGTCCCATAAAGCCCATGATAAAGGAGTGCATCTTGGCAGTGTTATTGACCGAGATGTACCGCAAATTTTAATCGGAGATGCGCAGCGTATTAGGCAAGTGCTGCAAAATCTGGTGGATAATGCGATTAAGTTTTCAACCGATGGGTGTATTGCTGTTGAGATTGAGATTATCAACCGCGATAACGGCAAGGTGCAACTGAGCTGTAAGGTAAAAGATCAAGGCATTGGGATCAGTGAAATATCACAACAGAAGTTATTTAGAGAGTTTTCTCAGGTTCATGACACGCATACCACCAGTTATGCAGGTACAGGCTTAGGCTTAGCCATATGTTCTGAACTGGCTAAAATGATGGGGGGCAACCTCAGCGTTCAAAGCCAACTAGGCCAAGGAAGTGAGTTTACATTAACTGTGGTACTTGATGAACCTGCTGAAATAACAACTGTTGATATTGCTTTATCAACAGCGCCTCGGGTGTTAGTGATTCACCCCGATATGACCCTTTGTGAGTTAATTGAAAAGCAATACCGCCAATATGGCGTCGAGACATGCTTTGCGCATCAGCTCAGCGAGCTTGATAGTCAATCAAGCAACAACGGCCAATTTGATGTCATCATGCTCGATGAAAGCTGTATTTTAGACTGTGAACATCAAAGCGTAGAGGGCTTATCAAATCGCTATTTGACTAAGACAGGCTATATCACGGCTTTGTTATCTGGGGTGAATACACAAGTGCAGGCGCGCAGTACTGACTTAGGCATAGTCGAGTCTGTCAGCAAGCCATTAAGCCGAGAGATATTACTAAGCTTAATCAGTAATGCCAGTAATGTAGAAAAGAGTGATAAGCAGATCATTGAAAGTAAATTAACCCTGCCTGATGGCTGTAAATTATTACTCGCAGAAGATAGCCCAGTAAACCAAATGGTCGCAGGTACGATATTGACCAATAGCGGCGCAGTCATGACCTATGCTAATAACGGTGTAGAAGCGGTAGAGATAGGGTTAAAGCAAGAGTTTGATTTAATTTTGATGGATATTCGTATGCCTGAAATGGATGGCCTTGAAGCGTGCCGTAAAATTTTAGCCAGTAAGCCTGATCAAATTATCTTGGCCATGTCAGCCAACGTATTCAGTGAAGAGGTTGCAGCATGTAAAGACGCCGGCATGCTTGGGTTTATTGGTAAGCCGGTTAAAAAGCAGGATTTGATCTCTGGGATAAATTACTGGTTAACTCAGGTGAAGGGCAATGCTAATGACGCGATGGAAATAACTCATGAGGTTAGTGACGAGGTTAGTGATATTGCAGCAGAGAAAGAAACTCACATTAAGCCAACAGCTGAGGTAAATGAAATCCTATTAGCTGACACCTCAAATGGCTTAATAGCTGAAACCACACATGAAACTATAACTGAAACCATAAATGAAACAATAGCTGATGATGTGTTGTTGGATCAGCAGGTGTTTGATGAGTTACTAAAAGCGGTAGGTGAAGCAAGCTTAGTTAAAATGATGAAGGTATTTCATAATGAAACTAAGATGCGTATCGATATTTTAAAAACCATCACTGCCAATGGAAGCCGAGCAGAGATTGAAGATCAAGTTCATACCATTAAAAGTAGTGCAGGCAGTTTTGGGGCGCAAAAGTTATCTGAAGTAGCCATTTTACTTGAGGCCGCAGCCAGAACCGAAGATGAACCTTTAGCCGCATTATTTGAGCAGATATTTGTGGTTGCTGAGCAAAGCTTGACGTTAATTGAGCAACGATTTGATATCGGTCATAAATAATTAAATAAGGAAGTTACCCATGGGATTTAGTGCCGTTCTTGTAGAAGATAGTATGTCATTAGGCGCATTGTACAGCGAATACCTTTGTGCCGAAGGCGCCGAAGTCACCTTGGTTAATTTTGGTGAAGATGCATTAAAAGAACTTGCCCGTAAACAACCAGACTTATTAGTGTTAGATATTAAATTGCCGGATATGTCGGGAATGGATATTTTGACCAAAGTGCAGCAAGACTACCCGCAGATCACCGTCATTATGATCACTGCTTATGGCACCATCGATTTAGCCGTAGATGCCATGCGCGCCGGTGCGTTTGATTTTCTAGTTAAGCCTTTTGATAGTAAAAGGTTGGCGATTACTGTGCGTAATGCTCTGAAGCAAAAAGACTTATTGGCACTTGTGACCAATTATGAAAATAGCCTCCCAAAAACCAATTTTCATGGCTTTATTGGTGACTCCTTAGCCATGCAAACCGTATATAACACCATTGATTGCGTGGCCAACAGTAAAGCGTCAGTGTTTGTGATGGGCGAAAGTGGCACAGGTAAAGAGGTTTGCGCCCAAGCGATCCATCAAGCAGGAACACGAGCACAAGAAGCTTTTATTGCTTTAAACTGCGCCTCAATTCCGAAAGATTTAATTGAAAGCGAAATTTTTGGTCACACCAAAGGTGCGTTTACTGGCGCTGTGAGTAATCGTGATGGCGCAGCAACTCGTGCTGATGGTGGCACTTTGTTTCTTGATGAACTGTGTGAAATGGATTTAGAGTTGCAAAGTAAATTGCTACGCTTTATTCAAACTGGGGTATTTCAGCGTGTAGGCGGCACTAAAGAAGAAAAAGTTGATGTGCGTTTTATTAGTGCCACCAACCGAGACCCATGGAAAGAAGTGCAAGAAGGACGCTTTCGGGAAGATTTATATTATCGCTTACATGTTATCCCTATAGAACTGCCGCCTTTAAGACAAAGGGGCAAAGACGTGATGTCTATTGCTAAAAAGCTGTTGAAGCAATACAGCAAAGAAGAGGGCAAATCTTTTAAACGTTTCTCTACCGAAGTTGAACGTTGCTTTGTCAATTACCCATGGCCAGGTAACGTGCGTCAACTGCAGAATGTGATCAGGCAAATTGTAGTGCTTAACACAGCCGAAGAAGTGTCTTTGGCCATGTTACCTGCGCAAATGAGCACCGCAGTGTCATTGTCGATGACAGATTTAAACACCTCAGCCGCACCAGTAGAGGCAAAGGCGCATTATGCAAGCGAGTCAGGCTTTGAAAATGCGGCTCAACAGGCCCTACAAAAAACAACAGAAACAGCTCCTAATCAACAAACTCAGGTCGTTGATGATGATATACAGCCATTGTGGTTAATCGAAAAAATGACCATTGAAACCGCTATTGAGCAATGTGACGGTAATATTCCAAAAGCCGCGGGTTTATTAGATGTAAGCCCTTCGACTATCTATCGTAAAAAGCAGCAATGGGAAGATAAAGGTTTGTAGTTTAAAGAGTCTGTTTTAGCTTTAGTTACATAGGAAATACAGAAAAGCCCATCAAATGATGGGCTTTATTATATTTCAGTGTGTTAATTTGCTATTGTGGTTAGCAATTAAAAATCACGTTCCCAGCCAGCGTAAACGGTGGTTTCCCAATCGCTGCTGGTATCAACTTCAGGATACTCACTGTAGCCAACAGTGCCGCCAAGTTTTAACTTACCTTCATAAAATGGTCGGTGGTAACTGGCATCAAGCTGCAACAAACGCTCATAACGGCCAGGGGATACCGGATTTCCACCAGTTGGGTTACCAGTGTCTACCCCATCAAAGTTAAGTTTGGCATAACGAAACTTAGTCGATAAGCTTTGGCCATGTTGTAGTTGAGTAATACCACCTAACACCACAACGCGAGAATCATTATCATAGGTGCTGCCTAAGCTGCGGCCATAGTAACGATAACCACTTTTATAAAAGCCGTGTTCATACATGCAGTTGTAGACGTTAGAGTCTTCGCCACAGGCAGCTGCAGTATCTGAGTATTCAGCAAAAAAACGGGTGTTAAGTGAGGCAATAAAAACATCTACCCCACCCATGTTTGAGGCGTTAATCAGCTTATGTTTCTCATTGTGATAGTCTTCGTGGATGCGCTCGTAGTAAATACCATAAGGTACGCCCCAAGCGGTATCAGACCATCTAAAATCGTAACCTGCGAGCATGTTTTCTTGACCGTTTTCAAGCTCACTTTCAGACATCCCGCCATTAAATAAGCCATCCCACCAATCAGACAAGCTGTTGCCGTAGCCTTCACCGCCCCATTGCATGGTCCAAGAAAAGCCAATTTCTAATTTTGAAATGGGTCTTAGGGTACCACGAGCGCCCCAATGCTGGGTGTCAGGCACATAGCGATCACTTTCCATTTGGCTAAAGCTGGTGGTAAAGGTCCACGGACCAACCCAGTTTAACCAAGGGGTTTCAAAGGCATTACTGTCATTACGAGAAAAGGTAATGCCTGGCATAGGTCTGGCATTGGTGGTTTGGATTAAACCTGAGTCCCAACTTGGCCCCCAATATTTTTGCACTGCGCCGCCAGTGACAATCCAGTTACCCAGTTTGACTGCTGCAAAGCTATTATCTAGGCGAGTTTCATTGCCATCTGCTGAGTCGTAATGGTAACTCGCTGCTAAGCGGCCACTAAACCAGTCTTGGGTGACTTCTGCTGTAAATTCAACTTCAGCTTTGTCGCGATAGTCATTACCGTAACCAATAAAGCGAGCTTTTTCATTGGCGCCACTTAAGCTGGCACCTAAAGTCACAGCTTGATGATCTTTATTGTAAGCGCGCATCACACGATGATAAGCATCTTTTTGATGCACCGACATTGGGCTGTCAGCAGCATTATCTAAATCTTTTTTTATCCCAGACCACATTAATGGAAAGGTAGTCACAGGCTGAATAATAACGCCAGTATCAGAAAGTAATTGTATATCTGCTCTAAGCGGCAAGTCTGTAGGTTCCACCCACCAAGCGGCTTGGGTAGAAAAGCTAGTAAATAGTGCTATCCCTGCTAGTATTTTTAACTTCATTGAATGCTCTTTGGGGTGAAATGACTCACCAAATGATAAAAATTAGTTGTTAGCGCTATGATAACAGCCAATTGTGTAATTAACGTATTGAGAAAAGCAATTTTTACTGAATGTTACAAAACACTCAATCCTCGCGGCACAAAGGTAGCCAGTTAGTTACAAAAATTATTGATGCAGCCTGAGGATTAATTTTTTGTATTAATTGATAATTAGTCAATGATTAGCGCAAGCAGCGAATGGCTGCAGAGCAGTAGGCCTGCAATATGCAATCCTGTAAGCTAGTAAAATTAAGCTGCCAGAACTGTTTGGCAGATATTCGATATTTTGAAAACTGTGAAACTTTATATATGAAAATAGTGTTATTAACCCATGAGCGAGAGCTAACCAGAGCAACCAATACTGGCCAGTGGGTTACGCAAGTCTTGGCTGATGCTGCGCCGGTGATCACTTGGCAACGTAAATCCCCAAGTGATGAGTTATTGCAAATGATCGCCTCAGGAAAAGTGGCTTTAGTGTTCCCATCTGAAGAGGAGACAAACCCGTTAAAGGTTGATGATGAGGCTTTTTCAGAAAAGTCGTCTAAGGCTGCAGTTATCCCTTCATCTACTACTTCTAAACCGTCAGCTTTAGCTCAGTTTGATGCGCTAGTGATCATCGATGCCACCTGGCAAGAAGCGCGCAAAATGTATAACCGCAGCCCTTATTTACAGGCGCTTGAAAATGTCAGCTTAACGCCGAAACATGCATCTTTATATCAATTAAGGCGCAATCAAGTAGAAGGGGGGTTATGCACTGCAGAGTGTGCTATTGAAATACTCAATCAGATTGGTCAAAGCGAGATGGCCGCTGACATTATGTCGCTGTTATTGCAGCAGTTGAATCTCAAGCCGTAAACTCAACAATATAATAAAAGGGTGAGACATAGTGAGTATACAGTAAAAACCATGTTCATTTGCGCGTGAGTGAGTGGCAAGCCTTTACTGGCAATGCTTCTTGTGACATTTAAAGCGTACACACTATGTATATTGGTGTGTACGCTTTTTATCCCTGAAGGCTTAGCAAGGCGATGGCATCACTGCGTGAAAACCATCACCCTGCCAAAAGGGTATTTAAGGGACATGATGGTAAAGTAAAATAATAAAGCCACTCCTTACGCTCGCACAGCTCACTACTCGCTAGGCATTTATGATTTTTCTTGACCACCCGCTGAAACACGTTTCTGGACAGAAATCATTTAGAGTACTCTGTCTACGTCGACTAATATTGATTAGAAAAAGTATCCGAAATTATCAAAGATCTATAATTAGTTTCACCCTCTTTATCTACAAAACGAGCGGTGAACGGTAGCCGAAGAGTACAGGGCAAGATCACGAAGCTTTACCTTGTGCTAAGTTTTTTATCTTATACTTCTTTTTGATAACAAACCAAGTCAACCATGTCTAAGCTCAATTTATTCAAGTACTTTGTAGCCTTCATTGCATTTTGACCTTATAACTCTTTATTAAAAACGACGTATACTCCCTCAAAAGTAGCAACCAACTCATCCGCACAAAATAGATTGCAGGCTATTTGAACACGACCTTTTCCCTTGCGTTGAAACGCACGATGAAACCGAGACCACGCCGTAAGGTTGTCATATTTACATACTGCTGTTACATCTTTGCTGGCGGGTTTCAAGTATCGAATGCTATTTTTTTGAATAACAATTTGATGTTTTTTACCCTCCAGCTGGGCATAAACTAAAGACCAACCTGCCAAAATACCAACAACAGACAAGCTGCCGCCAAACACCGTATTCATGTGGTTTGTATTCATTCTCAATGGTGCAGTAATCTCGATATTTTTGCTGCTACAAGTATTCACACCGATACCGAGAGACTTTGATACTGGTATATGATGATGAAGGTAGACTTCAAGCTCTCTATGTTTCATATAGACCGTTGCCTTTTTTAGACCGCCAAAATATTGCAAAAGTCCGTTTTAGAGGGATGCAGGAATTACATTTTAGCTAATTCAGTTAATACTTGCTTATACGTATCCACTGATTGGGCTCCAGAAATAGCGCTCTCGCGATTGAATACAACTGTTGGAACACCTGATATACCCGCTTGTTTCCATTTCTGTTCCAGCGACTGGACATGACTTCGCATATTATCGTCATCTAGGCATTGCATTGCTTCGTCAACATTAATACCAAGACTTTGCAACTCTTGCTCGAGGGTACTCTTGCTGGATATATCTTTTTGCTCGCTATAAAACGAAGCAAATAACCGGTTTTTAAGCTCGGTTTGCTTGCCTACACTTTTTGCATGCTCCAGAAGAATATGAGCATCAAGGGTATTTACAGCTTTTAGCCCGTCAAAGTAGTCGAATTTAAACCCAACGTCTTCTCCAAGCTCTGTCATCTCTTTTCTGAAACGAATGCTATCTTCTAATGTAGTACCGTACTTCCTTTTAAGGTGGGCACGTAGGTCTTCACCTTCAAGCGGCATATCTGGATTTAACTGAAAAGGTTGCCACTCAATCTCAATGCGATCTTCTATCCCAAGCTCTTTTATCGCGGTATTTAAACGCTTATAACCGATAATACACCAAGGACAAATCACATCTGACACTATATCCAATTTGATTTTCTTATTCATATTTAACTCTTTTTTATCAAGCGTTTAGCTTCAATTTTATTTCATTAAATAACACTAAGCTGAATCCAAATTGTTTATTATTCGGTATCCTGCTCATTTTCACCGTAGAGAGTTGCGGTTCTATATTTTTTGCTCACAAAGCTGAATTGTTGGAACGGTATTAGTGAAGTTCGGTACATCAGCTTTTATCTTCTCTGCATTTGGGCCAAATGCCGTTTGAAATGACTCTATAGATTCAAATGAAATTGTACTAATCGCCACATATGCCGCTGCTTCACCAGGAACAACACTTGTTAGCCCTGCATCTACTGTCGCCCCTTTTAGTGCGTCTCCCAGAAGCTCTCCTATCATAGGAACATGTTTGTTGCAGTAGTAATCAAAATCAAAAATCACATCATCGTTATTTGGGTATATTACGTATACTTTAATCATTGCTTTTTCCCTTTTTCTTTCACTAAAGTTTTAAACTGTTGGGGGTTACATTTTGTTCTTGGGCATTGCTTTTCCAATCATTGATTCACCCATTATTGCCTGCTTTTGGTGGGAGATGATCCCAGAAAGAATAGCGGTCATTCGATTACGTTTACCTGGAACCACAACTGCTTTTCTACCCAAACCATTGATAGCTATTTCTGCTACTTCCGCAGGATCTTTTGCAACCATAGGTAGTTTTGACCAGTCAACACCATTATCAGCAGTCATCGGTGTAGTTGTTAACCCAGGAGAAAGAACCGTTACATCAATACCTTTGGGTTTAAGTTCGCCATGAAGAGATGCACCTAGCTGAAGAACATAGGCTTTGGTACCTGCATAATTTGAAAAATATGGGGAAACCATATGACCAGAAAGACTTGATACCATTAAAATACCGCCTCTTTTTCTTTCGATCATCGCTGGTGTAAAGTGGTGAGTCAGTTGCAATACAGAGGTAACGTTAAGCTGTATCATCTTCAACTCTTGCTCTAGAGATGATTTAGCAAACGAACCATTAACTTCAATACCAGCGGCTAGTACAAGTAGCCCAATACTTTTGTCAATTTGCTTAACTTTTTCGACGCCTTCTGACGTACTTAAGTCAGCAGAAACTGTCATTGCTTTAATTCCGTAGCGTTCCGTAAGCAACGTAGCTTGCTCTTCAAGCTCTTTTTCTCGACGAGCGACCAAAACAACGTTCAATCCTTTTGCCGCAATCTGGCTTGCCATTTCTGCGCCAATGCCTGATGTTGCCCCTGTGATAAGTGCCCAATCACCATATTTTTCTTTAAAGCTGATACCCATAATTCGTTACCTTTCTCTGTGTTTAGTTGATGGGGTAACTATATGGAATTTGGAGGTACAGAGCTCTCCATAAAAGTTCAAAAATTGCTCACATTAGTTCAAACGAGCCAACCTGAATAGAAAGGTTAAAATGCGGTGGTGTCAAGTTAAACGAAATTGAGAAGGGGATAGGCCTGTTTGTCCTTTAAAGGCACGGTTAAACGTGGAAACCGACTCGAAACCCGTTTCAAAAACGATGTCGGAGATACGTAAGCTATTATCTTTCAGTAACACTTTAGCTTTGTTGATTTTTAATTTGCTAATGTATTTTATTGGGGGTTCTGAATACACCTCTTTAAACTTACGTTTAAAAGTAGAAACACTCATATGACACAGTGCTGCCAACTCATCCACACTCAGATCCGCATACAGATTACTTTGGATAATATCTTCAAATTTGGCAAAGTTAGGTTTAAACATAGAAGCAAGAAAATCGAGTTCAGAAGGTGCGCCGGTTCTTTTCGCCATAAGAATGACAAATTCACGTAGTTTGCTCTCGATAAGCAAATCATCCGCCAACTCTGGAGAATCCAGCAATATACTGATGCTATCACGATAGTGCTCTAGCAATTTGTCCACTTCAACCTGCAAAATATTATAATCGACCCTGTATTTTGACTGGCTAATATCAAAGTTAAACAGTGACTGAAATATTTCAGGATAGAGAAGGATACCAATCGCTTCACCTGCACCTTCATCATTATGATAGCTAGTGTTTTCATAAAAGTAGTTAGTGCATTTTGCCAGTATTCCGCAGTTTTTGTTCAATGAAGCAGATTCTGTCTGTTCCCTGACGTTAAAATCGCCATTTGTGACAAACGCAAAACACGCTTCACTGTCTACAAATACGCGCGGCATACGTTTGAAACTGGGTATATCTTGTTTTTGAAAAACAATACGTCCATTATATTTTATTGTTTTCATTTAAAGGCACCATTCAATAGTATTGCGATAAGGATAAAGCAGTCTACCTGCTCGATTAACTAATTGGCTCAACTAGAATCGTGTTGCTACGGTGCTGCATTCATAATCATTAGACATCTAAAACTCGACAACAAAACTAAAGCTCGAGAATAGCCTACGCATAATCTATTTTTCAAATGTACTCAATACAAGCATGAATACGTGTATAGATCGAGCGAGAGATTCATGTGGTCTTTGCCCTCTTGATTGAACTTTGAGTCCTTGACGAAACGTAAGGAAATAGTCGGTCAAATGCTCCGCATCTATACCATCAATAAGTCGTTCTGTTTTCTCATATTGAGTAAAAAATGCCAGTGTTGCAATACGACCTTGTTCAAACTTCTTAATAACATACTCATAGAGGGCTGGTTCGTTTGATTTTAATTCAACAATACTGTTTGTAATTAAGCAGCCGTAAGTGAGTAGATCATTCTCTGGATTTAAGAACTCACTATCAAATAAATATTGAAGATTCTCTGATATTAATTTATCTGAGTCGAGTTTCCTGAGTACCACAGACATGTGATGCTCAACATAGAAATCTACTATACATTTAAACACGGTTTCTTTGTTGCCAAACGCGTTGTAAATACTGGTTTTAGTTAATCCTGTAACGGTCGATAATTGATCCACCTTAGTCGACGCATAACCATGCTGCCAAAAATATTTGGCCATAACTCCAAGCACTTCTATCTCGTCAAACTGTCTTTTCTTTGCCATTTATCTATACAACTACATAAAATTCTTATTGACACCTATTGTACTAGTTAGTACATTAATTGCAAATGTACTAACTGGTACAATTAAACAAAACAATGAGGAACAAACGATGTTTTCAGCTATAGCACTATCACTACTTGGATTTGCCTCAACGGTGATTGGAAGTTTGCATTACTTTCTAAAAGTAAAAAAGAACAAGCCTCCCAAAAATCCTATCATCCTTATGCTAGCACTTGCGGCAGGTGTCCTTTTGGGGCTAGGTGCAATTATCAGTGGGATTATAAATATGCATTGGAGCTTTGTTTTCGTTGTCTTAATGTCCAGCTTTTCCATATTTCTTGGTGGTAAATTCATTTGGGTATTCAGTCAAAAAGATACTCCTCTAGGTGATATTAAAGTTGTAATTGGAGATAAGTTCCCACAATTCGAATCAACAACATATGACAACGAGATTTATTCGGCTGATGACATAAAAAATCAACGCGTTCTACTCAAGTTTTACCGAGGTGCTTGGTGTCCATACTGTAGTGCTGAATTAAAAATGTTTAACGATATGAAACCGACCCTAGATCGATATGGCGTTAAGGTCGTTGCGTTGTCGGGAGATACGGCAGAACAAGCAAAAATGCACATCGAACGAGATAGTTTAGATTTTCTTCTTTTGTCAGACCCAGAACTCAAAGTAGTTAAACAATACGGCGTTGAACACCACAAGGCTTTAGGGGCTGACTCGTCTAAAACAAAAACAGTATTAGGGCTGCCATTTCCTACTTCATTTGAATACAAATCAATGTCTATCCCAACATCGGTCTTAATTGATGAACATGGTGTCATCCAATGGATAGATCAGTCTGAAGACTATCGACTAAGAGCAAGCGAAGAACGATTAACTCAAGCCTTACGTAACGCTTTCACCATTAATAAATAATAAACCGAGAGAATTATTATGTTTAACTACCACAATATTGAAACAGCACCAGAAGCTTCAAAGCAAATGATGGAGCAATCTAAAAAATCACTTGGTTTAATTCCAAATTTACATAAAGTGCTAGCAGATGCTCCCGCAACTTATCAAGCTTATTTGAAGACTTATGAGTTATTCACGCAAAGTACACTATTCAGTCCACTCGAAGCTCAAGTGGTTCTGATGACCTCAAACTTTGAAAACAACTGTCACTATTGCGTTCCTGGTCATACGTGGATCATGAAATCAGCTAATATGCCAGAAAGCATTATTGAAGCACTACGGGAAGGAAATGAGTTACCTGATGTCAAACTACAAGCGTTGCATGTCTTTACTAAAGAGCTACTAGATAATCGTGGTCATATAGGTGATGAAAAGTTGCAGAACTTTCTAACGGTAGGATACACTGAGCGGCATGCACTTGAAGTGTTGACAGGCTTAGCTTGCAAACTCATTTCAAATTTCACCAATGCATTATCTCATACACCAGTTGATGCCCCATTAAAGGCTTTTGACTGGACTCACCCTTCAGAGAGGTAAGATCAATCTGAAGAGAGTATCTACTGATACTCTCTTTTAATGGCCGTGTATTTTCATAAGTATATGTGTTGTGGATTAGTAAATTTGGCCACATAGTCAGAACTCTAGGCATAAAGAAAAGTAAGTCAAATTACGAATCTTTAGTATAGCCTCATTCCTGCTCTAGCTTGTTATGGGGCATGAACGTGTCAGCAGCATTTCACTGACACGTACCTGGACAAAAACGTTTCAGAGCCGACAGTCTGCTCCGTGCCAAAAAAAACATTTTGGTGTAATTCGTTTTTAGCTCTTCGTGCAATAAGTCATTCTAGTTTCCTGGATAGCTTCATTCTCTTTCATAATTGCAATAGCACTCTTATAACTTTGAGTACTGTATAGTATTCTAGTTAAAAACCTCCATGGCAGGTGAGTATTACAATGACGTATATTTTAAAAACAAAAATAAAAAATTTTAAGAAATTCAGGGAGTATGAGGTTCAATTTGACCCCAGAAGAAATATTCTGATTGGGGATAATGAAGCAGGAAAGAGCACTATATTGACCGCTATTGAACTTGTATTGAGTGGCAGTAAAAGCAAGGTAGAGAGCTTGGGTATCGAAGCTTTGCTTAATGCCAGTGTTGTTTCAGAATTTCTAGCGGGTGAGAAGAATATAGACCGTCTTCCGAGTCTTCATATTGAATTATTTCTAAACGAAACAGGTAACCCAGACCTCAACGGTAGAAACAACAGTGATGGAAATTATGCTGACGGGCTTCAATTGGTCTGTGAGCCGAACGAAGAGTTAAGCGCGGAGATACGGCAAGTTTTGGATACTGAAGGTGATAACTTTCCATTCGAATTTTACGTTGCCAAGTTTATTACGTTCAATGGGGACGCATACTCCAGTTATCGGAAGTTTTTGCGCTTTTTGTCTATTGATAGCACTCAAATTAACAATGAGTACGCAAACAGTCAGTATATAAAAGCCATGTATGAAGCCACCGTAGAGCAACCTGTCCGTTACAGTCTAATGAATGAATATAGACAGCAAAAAAATGCCTTCAGGGATACTCAACTAAATGTAATTAATGATGATTTAGAAGGGTACGATTTTGCTATCCGCTCTGGCTCAAAGTTCAATTTGGAAACTGACCTAACTCTAACAGAGGAAGGCATTCCTATTGAAAATCGTGGTAAAGGAAAGCAGTGCTTTATAAAAACAGCGTTTGCATTGAGAGAGCGTGTTGAAGGCAAGAGAATCGATGTCTTGTTACTAGAAGAGCCTGAGAACCACCTTAGCCACACCAGCATGTATAAGCTAATTAGTCAGGTAGAGAAGGTTCATGATAATCAGGTGATAATTGCAACCCATAGTAGCCTAATTAGCTCTAGGTTAGATTTAAGAAAGTCGATCTTGCTGAATAGTGCGGCAACCAGACCTGCTACCTTGACAGACCTCACGAGGGATACCGCTAAGTTTTTTGCGAAAGCCCCTAACCATAACATCTTAGAGCATGTCCTTTCTGAAAAAGTAATTCTTGTTGAGGGTGATGCGGAATATATTCTGATGGAGTGCTTATACGAGCGAACTAAAGGTCATCCACCAAGCGAGGATGGAGTTCATATAATCTCAGTTGGTGGTACTAGCTTTAAACGATATATGGAAGTTTCTAAGTTGTTGAATATTAAGACGGCGGTGATCCGTGATAATGACAGTGACTATCAGAAAAACTGTATAAATAATTATCGTGATTATCAGGCAGATTGTATAACTGTGTGCGCTGACCCAGATAACACAAGAACAACTTTTGAAATATGCATGTATCAGGATAATAAAGATATATGCGACGACTTATTTTCAGGCGGAAGAATCCAATTAACACCGCTACAGTATATGTTGAATAACAAAACGACCACAGCATTTAGGTTACTTGACGAGAAGGCGAATGAAATCACTGTACCTCAATACATTAAAGAGGCCATTGAATGGATAAGCGAGTAGTACTAGCAGTTGCAGGATCTGGAAAAACACAACATATAATTGATAAATTAGACATACATAGTCGTGCGCTAATTGTTACTTACACTGTAAATAATACTACTAATCTAAAGAAACGTATTTTAAACAAATTTGGAGTAATGCCTAAAGGTGTACGTGTTTACACCTATTTTTCATTCCTAATGTCGTTCTGCGTGCGACCAATCGTTGGTAACGACATTAAGATAAAGGGGGTTAGCTATAGTGAACCGCCTAAATTTGCGAAACGCAACACTCACGAACATTACGTCAGTCAAGGAGCCCGACTTTACTATAACCGTATTGCGAAGATGATGATGGATTGTGATGGTGTGTCTGACATCGCTGAGCGTATTGAAAAGTATTTTGATTTCTTCTGCGTAGATGAAGTTCAAGATTTCGCAGCTAATGACTTCAATTTGCTTTGTCAGTTGTCGAAAATGGATGTGGAGGTATTATTTGTTGGTGACTTTTTTCAACATACTTTTGATACTAGCCGAGATGGTAATATTCAAAAAAACCTACATAACAACTATGAAGCATATCTTACCAAGCTCAAAGATTCAGGATACACAATCGACTTAGATACACTCTCCCACAGCTATAGATGTAGCCCTACAGTTTGCCAATTTGTTACTGAGCAAATTGGCATCACAATAAGCTCCCATCGACAAGATGGAGTCAATATTGCCCTAATTGACGATACTGAACATATTAAGAGGTTATTCTCCGACGACTCCATCGTTAAATTGTTTTTTAAAGAAAACTACAAGTACGTTGGAAGGACTGACAATTGGGGAAATACAAAAGGTTTGGATGATTTCGCTGACATCTGCATAGTTCTAAACCCGACCACATTCACAGCCTATACAAAAGGACGATTGGCTACTTTGGCACCATCGACGTTAAATAAGTTATACGTAGCTTGTACAAGAGCTAAAGGTAATGTGTATTTTGTCTCACAACGATTACTAGACGGGCACAAGAAATAAGTTAGATTTTATATCCGATTTCTCGCTAAAACCGACCTATAGAGTATTTACGTTAACTTATAATGGGGCATAAACATGTCAGCCAGCGCCTATCTAGCCTACGAAAGTGCAAAATACCGCATCACGGCATTCCAATCC
>NZ_JAUORC010000023.1:0-88939 GCF_030547465.1 Shewanella sp. 5_MG-2023 | reverse complement strand
TTGTTAATACGCTAGCGCATTATTAGCAAAACCCGCAAAGTAATACTTCTGGCAGCCCACTGGGTTGCCATTTTTTTAGCCATTGTTAATCAATAGCGCCGAGCTTCAAAGCTGCTGCATCAGTGCATCAAGTTGTACTTGCAGTGAAGGATGATAACCTGCCCTTGCCTGCTGAAATATCGCTAAAGCCTGTTGCTCATACCCGGCAATTAATAACTCGTTATAAAGCGGCTTAACAAACTTTGCTCGGCCAATATGACCTAAAAAGGCTGCAACCTTTGGCAGCACTATCTCATAGTTATTGCGGATGGCTACACTGTACCAGTCGCAGGCAAGCTCAGCATTTTGTGAACCCGAGAAGCCAAACACGCTATCAAGATCGGTAAGTTGTAGCTGCGTGAGTTGCAGCGGTAGCTGTTTGATAAAATACTGCCAATGATGCACTCGCCAACCAGCCACATTCAATTTAGCCGCACTGTCGCCCAGCTTTAATTGCTGCAATGCCAAATCCACTTTATCTAAGCTTGTGGATGTCGGCCCAACAAACCATTGGGGTAATCCTTCACCGTATACCCAAGTCATCAACTCTGATTCACTGATGGCCTCGGGATACTGCACAAGCAAGGTTTGCTTGGCATATTCAATAAAGGTTTCAGTGGTAATAGCTTGAAACTTAAAATGCTGCACATAATCAAATAAGAATTGATCAAAATCGTTACGGCCTAAGCGCGCTTCAAGTTCATGGACAAACATTGATGCCTTGTCATAGGTAAAGCGATTAAAAGCGTCATTGGCATCTTGTTGCTGCACATTAGCCGGCAATGTTTGCGCAGCTAATGGCATGGAGATCATTTCTTCTTTAAGGCGGCCAAACTCAATAACCCACTCAAGCTCCGCTTGCTCTTTGCCATAGATTTTTTCCACTAAACGATTAGTAAAGTAAGTGGTAAAGCCTTCATTGAGCCATAAATCTCGCCATGTGGCATTGCTGACTAAGTTGCCCGTCCATGAGTGAGCTAACTCATGGGCTACGGTAGACACTAAGCTTTTATCGCCCGCTATCAAGGTAGGAGTAATAAAAGCCAGTCGTGGATTTTCCATGCCACCAAAGGGAAAGCTCGGCGGTAACACTATCATGTCATAGCGATCCCATGGATATGGGCCAAGCAAGGACTCAGCCGCTAATATCATCTCCTCGGTATCTTCAAACTCAGCCAACGCTTTGGCTAGCATCGCAGGTTCGGTATAAATACCGCAGCGGTCACTAATGGCCCCGTAAGCTAAATCTCCTACTGCCAGTGCTAGTAAATGGGTCGGAATGGGCTTTTCCATCTCAAACTGGAACACGCCATCAGCGGGCATAATGTCACTATTTGCCGCGCTCATCACTGCCCGTAAACCGTTATTGACCTTAACGGCAGCTGAAAAAGTAATACGCGCTTTGGGAGTATCTTGCAAAGGGATCCAACTGCGGGCATTAACCGGTTGAGATTGGCTAAAAAGATAAGGGACTTGTTTACCTAAGGTTTGCTCAGGCGTCAGCCATTGCAGCCCTTGCGCCTTTGGGGAGGTACGATAACTGATGGTCACTTGGTTGATGTCATCACCTACTGCAATGATAATCTTCTCGCCTTGTCGCTCATTGATATGCTCAATACTAAATTCAAGCAAGCGACCACTATTATCGGTAATGGTATCGATAATCAAATCCCGGCCATCTAGCACTAATTCATTACAGTCTTCACAGCGATTAAATTGCAGTGTCGCTTGAGCGACTAATTGCTGCTTATCAAAATCAACATCTAAGTTTAACTGTAAATGATGCACTTTTATCTGATCAGTATTTGCCACTGAATGATAATCACGATTATTGTCCCAAAGCTTGCGCATTTTGATATCCATTACTCCAAAAGTTCTAATGAGTACTGTATACCAATGGCCGCTTTTCATCGAGTATCACTGTGTATCTAGTAAACTTAACGCTCACTATTTGAAATAAAAAAGCCTCTTAAAAAGAGGCTTTTTAAAAAGAAGCTTTTTAAAAAGAAGCAGTTTAGCTTACAGCTTAATACCTGCTTTTTGTAAATCTTTTGCTACAACACTACGTGGTAGTGGTACATAGCCATCTTTCTCAACAACTTGCTGACCTTGAAGAGATAACACGTAACGGATGAACTCACGATCCATTGGTGATAAATCTTTGTTAGGGTGCTTGTTGATGTAAACGTATAAGTAACGTGATAATGGGTAAGTCCCATTCGCTGCATTACCTGCAGTTGCTGCGATGTATTTAGTGCCTTTCTTTGAAAGCGCTACCGCTTTAACACCTGCAGTTTTGTAACCGATACCAGAATAACCGATAGCATTAAGACCTTGAGAAACTGATTGCACTACTGAAGCAGAACCTGGTTGCTCATTAACGTTTGGTCTAAAGTCACCTTTACAAAGTGCTTTCTTTTTGAAGTAACCGTAAGTACCTGATACTGAGTTACGACCATATAATTGCACGTCTTTCTTAGCCCAGTTACCTTCTAGCCCAACATCGCCCCAACGCGTTACATCATCACCACCACACTTTTTAGTTGATGAGAAGATTGAATCGATTTGCTCGATGCTTAACCCTTCGATTGGATTATCTTTATGAACAAATACTGCTAATGCATCAATTGCAACACGAATAGCTGTTGGTGCGTAACCATAATGTTTTTCAAAAGCTTCAATTTCATTAGGCTTCATTTGACGGCTCATAGGACCGAACTGAGAAGTACCTTCAGTTAATGCTGGCGGCGCAGTAGAAGAACCGGCAGCTTGAATTTGGATATTTACGTTAGGGTAAATATGTTTAAAATCTTCAGCCCATAAGGTCATCATATTAGCTAAAGTATCTGAACCCACTGATGACAAGTTACCTGAAACACCACTGGTTTTTTCGTACACAGGTAATGTTTTATCAATGGCTGCCATAGATGTAGCTGAAAATACACCAGCTGCAGAAAAGGCGATAGCGCCAACTAGCTGTTTAAGTTTCATTTTTGTGCTCCGGTATTATAAGCGTTGTTATTTAAGACAGGCTCAGTATCAATGACGATGATGACAAGTCTATGACGCTAATGTGACAGCAGTATGACAATTAACACTTTTAACAATCACACCAAACACGTTCCAAAGCTAATTAATGGCAACCTTAAGCAGTTAAAAATCATGGCATTAGCTGAAAATCAGTTTATTTAAATTGCTTAATACAGCTAATTTTGACTATGAGTTATTTATTAAGCCTGCAGTTTTTACCTAACAAGTTAGGCTTTGTTGCAATAAAGACCAACAAATAGTTTACAGACGCATCCGCAAGACCTTATAAAACCCGCTTCATGTAAGTTATTTGATACTGACCATTTTAAAGAAGCATTATTGTGGCTTAAAGAATCGGTTATTATGAACAATTCAAAGTCGTGATACCTAGTCCGCACCCAAATTAGACTGTTGATGCCTTTTTTGTATTTCCAAACTCCGTTTGGATTAACGTCGTGGGTTTTCCACCCACACCCAACCAAAAGGGTATCAACAGCATTACCCTCCATACTCTTTATTAATGAATTAGGCCCCGCCGCCCCTAACGAAAAATGCTGAAAAGCGCATGATTTTCGATGGGGATTTATCCAGCTTTTAACTTCGTTTGTTGCTAACTTCGGCCCCTGTTTATTATAAAGAGTGAAAATGCTAACGCTTCCGATGGTGAGTCTGAAGTAAATGGATTTACAAATGTCACGGTGGCATGGATGCTAAGGAGTGATCCTGCACCTCGAAAGCTATGCTCACATCCATGTGAGCATCACGCTATTTTCTTCAACGTCCTCAATTCAAATTGAGTTTTAGTCTTTTACTTTCTTAGATTTATAGATTGTCTAGCTTTTGATATTTGGCTTTTACTTGTTGCAATATAAAAAGCTAAATCGAAGAGATGAAAATTCCGGTGTAAGCGCGGCTGTGACCGTCCATGACAAGGACGTCATGGCCGAGCTTTCAGGGACCTTTTGATTTATATAAAGAGTGCAGCGTGTCACAGTCGTGCTTGCACATAAGCCTGCGGCAGGCAATTGGTTAGATTGAAGTGATGGCCTGCTGTTACTGATCTAATATAAATGAAGTTTAAAGCTGGTGCTGGTAACTCGTTTATGCCCCTTTCCTTGTTAGAGCAACTAATTAATAGTGGGAGTAAATTCAAAGTTACAGGTTAGATAGATTTTAATGAATATATGCTCACAATTAAAAGCCCGTTATTTCACAGTTTTGGAACAGTTGTGTATCAGCCAAAAAGATGCTCAATGCAGCTGATTATAAGCACTTTTCAGTACTAACAATCGTTGAGGAAGACAACAATGTAAAGGTTAATTACGCCTGTGTTAAAGAATTGGTGTTATAGCTTTTATCTAGCTATATCATTGTTTTAAAATGATGTTGACACAGCGCTAATGACTTGGGGTACACTAAGTACAACATAGGCTGCTTGAGGTTGGGATGAACATACATGAGTTTATAGGGCAGTACAGAAACCACCCAGTTCTGTTTGTAGGAGCTGGTTTAAGTCTACGCTATCTAAATAATTCTTTTACATGGGATGGCTTACTAAAACACATAGCCTTTGAGCTCAAAGGGAACAACGAGTTCTATCTTGATATTAAAGCTGAATGTCGAGATAACGGTAAATATGATTATACCCAAATTGCAACGAAAATTGAGCAGGAGTTTAATGCTGATCTAGGTAAAGATCGACACGGAAAATTCGAAAAATCAATGACATTTTCTATCGTGAGATGGAAAGCGAAAACTATTTAAGCCGTTTCAAAGTTTATATTTCGCAGCTAGTAAGTGAGCTTAACTACAAGGAAGAAAAAAAGGATGAGCTGGCGGAGCTAAAGAAAATCCGCAAAAATATCGGTTCAGTAATCACCACCAACTATGATGCTCTAATCGAGAATGTTTTTGGCTTTGAGCCTCTAGTGGGAAATGATATCTTGCTTAGCAACCCATATGGTTCCGTATATAAAATTCATGGTTGCAGCACCGATCCATCAAAAGTAATCATCACCGAAGATGATTACGCTCAATTCAACAAGAAGTATGAACTAATAAGAGCGCAGCTACTATCAATTTTTATTCATAACCCTATAATTTTTATAGGATATGGAATCGGCGATGAAAATATTAAGAGCCTGTTGAAGACCATTTTTACCTATATCGAACCTAATTCAGATAATGCAGAAAAAATCCGCAATAACTTTCTATTAGTTGAGTATGAACCTGGTTCTCAATCACATGAAATAAGCGAGCATGACATTGACCTAGAGGGATTTTCAACTATTAGAATTAATAAGTTGAAAACAGATGATTTTAATGAAATCTACAAATCCCTTTCTAACTTGAACCTACCTGTTTCTGCAATGGATATTCGAAAAGTTCAGAGTATTGTTAAAGATATCTATTCTGGTGCAAGCTCTGATGGCAGCAGCATTAAGGTAAACATTACAGAAGATATCGATTCACTTGATAATAGCGATAAGATTCTTGTAATTGGTTCAGCAAAATCCATTACATATGAGCATAGGAACGCATCTAGCTTTATGTCTGACTATTTTGATATTGTTGAAGAGTCAAACCATCATTTGATTAGATTAATAGATAAGATAAACATAGCAGTCTCGCAATGGTTCCCTATTTACGCGTTCGACCTGATTTACCCCAATCTTGAAAAGTCTACTGCATTAAAAGAGCAGCAACGAAGAAAAATTGAAGATAACGTTGCGAGTTTACCTTGTTCCGTTGAAACCACTCATTCGTGTTTACAAGAAATCTTTGATGATAATTCTGTCACGCGAGCGAATGAAATCAATGCGATAATGTGGTCAACATGGAATGAAAAGGTTCCTTTAGAAGAAGTTGAAGCGTTTCTTAAACAAATGCCAGACAAAAAAGGGACTGGCTATCGACGCCTACTATGTGCATTCGATTATAAAAGGAATAGTTAGTGAAAACCGCCGAAAGGCGGTTTTACAATTCAGACTTGTTGGACCCAATTGGGTATATTCTGAATTTAGTGGTGTTAGGGTAAACTTTTATGAAAAGTAAATTGAAACACTGGCTTTTCTAAAACGTTTCTGTCCAAAAGCTTGTCAGAACCAGCAATTTACCAGCTATCACAACAAGTCACACAAACAAAAAAGCAGACATTGATGTCTGCTTTTTTAATGCTAAAAATTTAGGGGAAAGTCATTACCCCTTAATCACCAAATGTGCTGGAATAATAAAGCTAAAACAACTGCCCTTTTCTAACTCACTGGTAATGTGCAACTCACTGTAATGATGATTAAGCGCATGCTTTACAATCGCTAGCCCTAAACCACTACCACCAGTTTTACTGGAGCGGGCATTATCAACCCGATAAAAACGTTCGGTTAAGCGGCTTATATGATGTGGCGCTATCCCAAGGCCGGTATCGGTTACGCAAAATTTAGCGCCGCTTGGGACTAACTCCCAGCGAATGGTAATTTTGCCGCCTGGCTCTGTGTAACGAATCGCATTTGAAATCAAGTTAGTACAGGCGCTTCGCAATTGCACTTCGTTACCGTGACAATTTAAATTATCCTCACAAATGAACTCAAGCTGGTATTGATCCATTGCCAATGCCGAGGCTTCATCTTTTAAAATATCCAACATGACCTGCATATTGATGGTTTTTTCTAAATCAATATCAGCCCCATCTTCAATACGCGATAACACTAATAACTGCTCCACCATTGATTGCATTCGCCTAGTTTGCTGCTGCATCAATTTAAGTGGCTTATGGTTCATGCTGTCAGGCTCTTCCATGCTTTGCATGATCTCAAGATAACCTTGCAGTACGGTAAGCGGGGTTTTTAGCTCATGGGATACATTAGCAACAAACTCTTTGCGCATACCCTCTAACTGATTAATGCGGGTAATATCACGGGCAATCAGTAGCATCTGTCTGTCGCCATAGCTCATTAAGCGTATTTCTAATAAGCGTTGATCCGATAGTGGTGAGGGTAGCTCTAATGGCTCGTTAAATTTACCAGACTTAAGGTAGGCCGAAAAATCAGGATGACGGATGAGGTTATCAATGCGTTGACCGCTATCTTGGGGCCAAACAAAACCCAGCAGCAGTTGCGCCAGTTTGTTACACCATAAAATATTGAGTTCAGAATCAAGTACGACCGCAGCATCTGGTAAGGCTTCAGCACCTTGCCTAAAGCGGCCTAAAATTGACGCTAACTGGCCAACTCGGCGACGATTTTTACCTTGCAGGCGGTATATGCCATTGAAAATACCTTCCCAACTGCCAGTGCCTTGAGGTGGAGTGAGTTTGCGGTCTTTCCAAAGCCAGTAATTTAAGCGGGTAATTTGGCGGTAATGCCAGCCTAAAAGGGCAATACAACCGACAATAATACTCATATAAACTTGATTGATGATCATGCCTATGATGGCAAAAATCAACAAGATCCCCACAAGGCGAAGGAGAAGTCTGGACCCTGAGTAAGCTCGAAACATAAGCGGCCTAATTATGATGGTAAAAAATCTTAAGCAGATTTTTTACCGTATTGTCGGTCGAAAAATAATGGTTCACAAGATAACTTAAAACCATGTTACTGACTATAGCCAAGCCGTTGAATTACACTTAAATTACTGTAAATAAATAACAATATTTACATTTACCTAAACAACAAAAGTGAAATACAACAGTATATTAGGCTTTGGCTGATAGTGAGTAATTACATTCTGGTTGAAAAACGATATCCCGCACCGCGAACGGTTTGAATCAGTTTATCATGGCCTGAGTCTTCAACGGCTTTGCGTAAGCGGCGTATATGGACATCGACAGTGCGATCTTCAACATAGACGTTGGTGCCCCACACATTGTCTAATAGCTGTTCACGGCTATAGACACGTTCAGGGTGAGTCATGAAAAAGTGCAGTAACCTAAACTCGGTTGGGCCCATTTCTAGCACTGACTCACCAACAGAGACACGATGGCTTACCGGATCTAATTGTAACCCTTGCACATCGATAAGCTCTTCAAGTCGTGTTGGCGCACTACGGCGTAACACAGCCTTAATACGTGCCACTAACTCTTTTGGTGAAAACGGTTTAGTAATGTAATCATCTGCACCGACTTCTAATCCCTTAACCTTATCTTCTTCTTCACCGCGAGCGGTTAACATGATGATAGGAATTTGACGAGTAAACTCATCTTGCTTTAAACGCTTAGCTAATTGTATTCCACTTCCACCTGGGAACATCCAGTCTAATAAAATCAGATCTGGATAAGGTTCTTGCAGTAGGTCTATTGCTGAATCAAAATCTTCAGCAGCCGTTGTAGTAAAGCCGTGTTGTTCCATAACAAATGTCAGCATTTCTCGAATGGCTGACTCATCTTCTACAATTAAAATCTTAGCTGTCATAATATTATCTGTGAGTAGTTTGCCGCGTTAGTATTATTGGTCAGTTTTATTACAGAAATATGATCTCAAGGCCCTAAATGGAATTAAAATCATATTTTTGTCATAAATCTATCACGCTACGCCATAATTAATGTATTGAAAAACACAAAGGAGGCGATATGCCTCCTTTGTTATGTATCACACATTTTCGGTTAAACCGCTTTTAATAAAGCGATACTTAGAACTTGTGTTCGATACCTACAGCAAAGTAACTTTCGTCGATTGAGATATCCATATCATTACCATCTGCATCTTCCACTGTACCCATTGAAGTACGGTCAGTGTAGAAAGCAAATAACTTCGTTGGCTTACCTAGTGAGTAATCTGCGCCAATTGACCATGAATCGCCTTTATCTTCCATGTCTTGGTATTGGGCTTTTAGGGTCACGCTGTCAATTTTATAAGCAGCGCTGAGTAAGTAGCCATCTTTGCTATCACCGCTATCGACTTTTTCTTCTTGTTGGTACATACCGCCAAGTACAAAACCTGCGACTTTACCTTGTACTGTACCACGAACAATATCATAACCTGCAACTTCAGCATCATAGGCAACCGATGCATAAATTGGGGTTTTCTTCAGCCCTGAGTCACCGTACATTGCAGCGATACTGAAACCATCCTCATCTGCTTGCTTACTGTCACCTGATGCAGCGTAAGTCACGCCCGCTTGGAAGTCACCAAACTTAGGCGTTAAGTAAGTTGCGGTTTCTGCTATACGGTTTTCACCAGCAAATAAGTTTTTCAAATCGCCTGAGTAATCACCAAACTGGTCGACTTTGCCCTGCGACTTTTTCAGCATAGTGTCGTTACGGCCCACCGCGAATGAACCAAAGTCGCCTTTTAGGCCAACAAACTGATTACGGGCTTTGAAGTTGTTTGAGCTGTCTGAGTCAGTTGCCACTTCATATTCGATAGTATAAAACGCTTCTAAAGAACTATTTAATTCGAAAGCGCCTTTCACACCAAATCGTGAAGCATTGCTTTGCACTCGTGTTTCTGAACCTGAACCGTCATCATTTGATTGAATTGAAACATTGAGCTTACCGTAAATTTCAAGTGGCTCTGCCGCTTGAGCGGTTGAAAGCGTGGCAGCAGCAATAGCAGAAGCAACTAGCGTTTTATAAAAAGTGTTCATCATTTCATCCTTTAGACTTAATAGTTGGTGTTTTACACCTTTTTCTGTGCAGCTAATCAGTTGGAACGAGCAGAAACCTGCTACCTAATAGCTTGGGAACGAGGCGAATATTGCACACCTTTTGTTGCAGAAATATTTCAAAACTGGACTTTTATTTAGAACAAACTAATTCAATTACAAAACAAGATAATCAACACACTGAAAAGTAAAGAAAATATCAATTAAAAGTGATTTATGACAATTTGATGAATTCTGCCATAGCGACAATCATGCAGATTGGGAATGATGGTTTACCCCAGCGCCACGATACCGTAAACTGCATTTTTAATTTTCGAAGAGTGTCTTTCATGTGGTTTAAAAATCTCACCCTATATCGTTTTAATAAGCCTTTCAGTACCGATACAGAGGCACTTGAAACAGCATTAGCTGACTTCACCTTTTCGCCATGCTCAAGCCAAGACATCAGTAAGTTTGGCTTTTCAAATGCATTGGGCAAAAAAGGCCAAGCGTTAGTTCACAGCGCTGAAAACCGTCATTTAATTTGTGTCACTAAAGAAGAAAAGATCCTGCCTGGCCAAGTGATCAAAGAAGCGCTTGATGAAAAAGTAGCGTTAATAGAAGATCAAGAAAGCCGCAAAGTGACCAAGAAAGAAAAAGATGCGATGAAAGAAGAAATAACCATGACGCTATTGCCTCGTGCTTTTTCTCGTCGTAGTCAAACCCATGCGTTAATCATGCCTGAGTTAGAAATGATTTTAGTGGACAGCTCAAGCGCCACTAAAGCTGAAGAATTATTAGCTTTATTACGCAAAGCCTTAGGCAGCCTACCGGTTGTGCCGCTGCACTTTACTACGCCAGTTGAAACCACGTTAACCGAATGGTTAAGAAACGGCGCATCACCACAACCTTTTGAAATGCAAGATGAAGCTGAGCTTAAGTCTGATTCAGATGAAGGCGGCATTGTGCGCTTTAAGCAGCAAGTACTGCAAGAAGATGAAGTATTAGCCCATTTAGCGACCGGCAAACAAGTACATAAACTGTCATTGCATTTTGCTAAGTCGATTGCGTTTTTATTACAGTCTGATGCCAGCGTTAAGCGCCTTAAGTTCTCTGAAGAATTTAGAGCTGCTACCGATGATGTGGGCACAGAAGATCCCTTGGCGAAACTGGATGCCGATTTTGCATTAATGGGCGGCGAGCTAGTCGCATTTATTAATGCGATGAAACAGGCATTAGGGCCTATTGAAGAAAATATCTAAATTTGTAACTTCACTTTAGTGGTTTAATCAAATTTAAAAGCCCAACAGAATTTATTTCTATTGGGCTTTTTTGTAGCAACTTTCTATGCTTTTAATCAAAAAATTGATTAAAACTATTAATTTACTAGCTTATTTAGCAAACTCACCTTGCTCATCAAATGGCCAGTCAATGCCTAACCAAGCTTTAAGAAAGGCCTTTTGTGCAGCCGTTGGTGAATCAACACCGATTATGGCTAGCTCACCTTTAGGTTGCTCATCTAAGGTTAACTCAAGCTGCTTTAAGGTGTCGTTATTAAACAGGCTTACGTTAATGGTGTCTTGCGGGCTGAAATCTTCTAAGCGCTTTTTAAAGCCCGCGGCAGTGACTTTTAAACCGTTAATGGCTACCACTTCATCGCCAGCAACAATACCCGCCAACCATGCAGGGCTGTTACGGCTGACATGGGATAGTGTTAAATCATCATGCTGACCCGATAACGTCATACCGCTGTAAACAGTCGACTTTGGCTCTTTGCCATAGGATATCGCTAAACCCGCTTGTGCCAGTAAGGTATCAAAATCTAAGCTGAATGGCTGGGTAATATGCTGCTGCCACCAAGGCTGATAATCTTTACCTGCCAGCGTCTTTAAAATACCTTTTACATCATCAACGCTATAGCCTTTAGGCAGTTTATGGTCACGGTATAATTGACGATGAACATCACGATACGAATGCGCTAACTGGGTGTCTTTCAATAAATTAAAATCCAGTGACAACGACGCCAAGTAGCCTTCAGAATAGATATTGACCCCATGGTTAATGGCATAATCACCGCCAGTATTGGTCCACTCATTTAAACTGGCTTGCGCAACCGATTGTATTTCACGACCCGGTTTATGCAGGTTGTTATTTATCCGTTTGGCTAAATCGGCAAAAAACTCTTTCGGGGTAATGACATCGGCTCGCAATAATAACTGATTTTGAAAATAACTGGTTGAGCCTTCAGCCATCCATAATAACTCTGTCATGCTGGCATTTTGGTAATCATAAGGCACTAGGCCCTGTGGGCGATAAGCTTTGACATTCCAAGTATGGATAAACTCGTGAGATGCTGTGCTGATAAAGCGCAGGTAATCTTTACGTTCTCTAAAGTTAAAGCGTGGCAATTGAATAATGGTTGAATTTAAATGCTCAGTGGCGCCTCGTGCGCCACTGGTGGCATGCACCATATACACATAACGCTCAAACGGGTAGTCATCCCAAATCACCTCAGCTTGGCTGCTGATTTTGGTTAAATCTGTAACGATTTGCTGAGCATCGTAATTACCTTCACCCCAAAAAACCAGTTCATATTCACGACCGTCAGCTGTAAAGCGATAATGGGCGTTTTCACCGGTTTCAATTGGCGAGTCAATTAACACATCATAGTTATCAGCAATAAATGAATGGGCTTTGTTGCCCTGTGCCATACCTGAATAGCTGTTCCAGCCTTGGGGCACATTCATTGAAACCAACACATTGTCATCACGAAACTCAGGGCTATACATAAACACCCCACTGGCATCGATATAAGCATGTGAGCTATCAATATGACGCACTCGAGTACCTAAATCATTGGCATACAACTGATAGCTGACATTAACTGCAGTCGGTTTTGACAAATTCACTTGCCATTCCCCCGTCTCAGTACGCTGCCATGGTAACGCTTGGCCCTGTTCATCTGTTGCTGTAAATGAGCGAACCCCATCAGCTAACGGCAGCACTGCATATTTTCCCGTACGCCAAACGGGTAAATTGACCGTTAAATTCTCAGCTGAAGATGTAGGGAAACTAACATTCACTTGGGCTAAATGGTGCTGTGGCTGAGTCAAATCGATTTGGTAACTAACTTGGGCAAGGCTGCTGGCGCTAAAAAGTAAGCTGGCAGATAAAATAGTCAATTTTTTGGCTTTCACTCTCGATTCCTTCTGTTATTATTCTTGTTATGTTTTTAAGGACTTGTAATTAATTTTCTTCCCTTAAGGCGCGCAGTATAACAAGTACAGTGAGTTCACTCACCTAGTAACAATAAAAGCTTACAAAAATTATAATAAGGTTGCTCATTCTTCATGCGAAAACTCATCAGTGGTTTACTCAGCTTAATATTACTGTCGGCCTTTCCTGTTGTTGCGGATACCTTTATCGAAGCTGAAATTGAGTTTAATGAACGCCCAGTTCAGCTGTTTGAGCAACTGCAGAAAAAAACCAACTTCCCATTATCATTTAACAACCGCCAGCAATTTGAACAACTGGCTGAAGAGTTAAAATACCAACCTAAGCAATTACAAAGAGATTTAGCGACCCTAGCAAGATTATATTTACAATCAACCATCACAGCCCCTAATGAAGTCAGTCATGCCCGCTTATTAACCAGGCAACTTGAATCAATCGCTATTAGCCCGCTAGATGAAGCAAAAATTTTACTCTTAGAAGGAAGAATAAGAGGAAGAGAGGATCAGCAATATCAGCAAAGTATCATTCTGTTCAAAGAGGCATTAAACAAAATAGCCTCACTCAACGACAGCGAAGCCATGACCTTTAAATTTGTGTTACAAGGTTATTTAAGCATCATGAATAGCTTGCTAAAACAAGATACCCAAGCCATGTATCACTACAAACAGTATCGTGACCTTGCCTACCAAATGCGGGTGGATTATTTCATTGCCCAAGCTGAAACCGCTTTAGGTAAGTTCTATGTTAATAAGCAGCAACTGGCGAAGGCATTACAGCACTATAACGAAGCATTTCGTATTACCAGTCGATTAGACACCCCTGTGCTACATGCACACACTCAATTTCAGTTATCACGATTATATCGAGATCTAGGCCAATGGGATGAAGCCCTAAAAAATGCCAACAATGCCGCCATTAGTTTTCAGCAGCTAGGACAACAAGCCTTCCAATCAAAGGCCCTGACAGTCATAGCCATGGTTTATGGCATGCAAAAACAATGGAATAAAGCTATTGATTACTACCTTAATGCCCAACAAATTGATCAACAAAATGGTCATCTCATTGGTCAAGCCCTTAACTTTCATAATATCGGCGAAGCCTACTTTTATTTAGATGATTATCAGTCATCCCTCAATTACTTGACCATGGCCAATGAAATTTTTAAAGCCAGAAAGGTATTACACTACTTAGTGTATAACGAGTTATTGTTTGCTCAGGTAAGCTCAAAACAGCAGCAATGGCAGCAAACCATTACACATGCTGAGGCAGCGCTAGAGATAGCAGAATCAAAACAACTGATTGATGCCCAAAAAGAAGCCTTAGAATACCTTTCCGTTGCTTATCGTAAAGTGGATGACATTTCCTCTACCCTTGAGGTAATGGATAAAATGGTTGCCATTAGCCAAAGTGAACAAGAGTCACCAGTCAATGACATGGTTCATTCAAGCTTAAACGAAGAAAAATTCAAATTAGAAATTAGAAATTTACAGCAAAAACTCACTCACTACATGGGTGATAACAAGGACCAGCAAAAGGCTATTATAATCCTGTTTGCGGTGATATTTATCTTTGCCTTTTTATGGTTTGTCAGCCTAAAAAAATTAAATCGTGCCAAACAAACCTGCCAAACCTTACGACAGTTATCCGTACAAGAACCACTGACACAACTGAATGGTTACCAGGCCTTAATTAATTTACTTTCAAGTGCCCGTTCACCCAAAACGCTGGCTTTAGTGAATATACGCGCCCTGGCTGATATTGATATTGATCTGGGTTTATCTGAATATAAGGCGATTACAGTATCCCTTAGTAAACAATTAGAACTGGATTTACATTGTGAAGTGTTCATCATCAAGCCGGGTGAATTTGGCTTATGTTTCTCAGACGAGTTATCAGCCCAGCAAACATTAACCAACTTACAAGCACAGCTAGCTGCAATCACCATTGCCAATAAAAGCAATATACCTAATTTTTCAGATATTAGTGAGCAGCCATTACACGCCATTATGGGCCACGTTAACTTGCCATTACTGGCCAATCCGGATGTAAGATTAACGGCACAATTACAATATGAAACGGTGCAATATGCCCTCGCGGCGGCAAAAAGCCTCAATGAGGATCAAACCTATGTCAGTATTCGCAGCTTAAATTTTGCCCCTGCGGCGATATTTTTTAAACCCTTGTATTTAAATTTAACCCATGCACTGCAAAGAGGTATAATTAGGGCTGAAACAAATCGTCAAGCTGCCGATATTAAGTGGCCAACCGGTTGAGTTAACAACTCACGTGATTTACGCTCAAATAACACACAAGTCAATGATATATATCAAAAAAGCAAACAAAAATTGTGTGTAAACAAGTAATTAGTGGTATTGTTATCCAATATAGTTAATTGGACTAATAACAAATTTATTTTTCTCAAGGAAGGCTTACAGCATGCAAGACTCTTCAGCAGCGGTGTCACAAGTTTCATTATTAAAACAAAAGCTCAACGCCGCTAAATTAGCTATCGAAGAAATTCATGATGATCGTAGTGAAAAATTACGCACCTTAATTCGATTTTTAGGACACTTAAGCTTAGCGTGCAAGGGCCAAAATCTTGAATTAGATAATCGCCTTGCCAAACTGAGACATCATTTACAGGGTTTTGAGCAAATAGATGAAGCCTTGCCTGAATTGGTGGGTATTGAGCGGTTATTAAAGGCACAATATAGCCAAACAATGACTAGCCTTGAAGAGAGTCGCAACAGCCTGTCCCGGGTGATCAGCCAGATTCAGCGGGTTGATTCTGCCCCTGATGAAATCAAAAAAGAAATTAATTACTTTAAAAAAGATCTTAATAAGCCGCTCCATACCATTTGGGAATATATTCCTAAGGTGGAACAAGTTATCGGCTTTTACGAGCAAATTCTTCAGCAAAAGTTTGCCAATGCTGATGACCATGTCATTTTGCCTCAACACTTAATTTTAGCAAAAGAGTTAGCCCAAAAAATATCTGAGATAGAATTCAGAAAAGAGCAACGTGATCAAATTCTGGTCATGAAAGAAGTGCTTATGGGTGATATTAAGCTCAATACTTTACTTGAGTCATATCAAACAATACTGAGCTTTTTACTGAATAACATTGCCCGAGAAAAAACCGCCTCTCAGGATTTTCTGTATACCTTAAATGATGCGATTAGCATAGTTCGTGATGTGGTCAATAATACTGCAAACAATAACGAGCGTTCACAACAAATTAAAACTCAGCTTAATAAAGAAATTAACCTGCGGGTTGATAATGCTGACGGTATTGTCGATGACGTCGATGATATCATCGCGCTAAAAACTGAGCTGACCGTCCAACTTGCTTCATTACGAGATGCATTAAACCGTAAAGAAGCCCTTGAAACTCGTGAGCAATCACTGCTACGTAAATCCGTTGAGTCGATGAAAAAAGAGCTAAGCTCTATTACTAAAGAAGCCAACAGCTACAAAGAAAAACTGTTTGAGCATCAAAAACTCAACCTATTAGACCCATTAACCCAACTGCCAAATCGTGCTGCATTAGAAGATAGAATGGAGCAAGAGTATAGAAACCATAAACGCTTTAATAGTCCATTATGGGTGGCGGTAACTGATATTGATTACTTTAAGACAGTCAATGACAGTTTTGGTCATAGTACCGGTGATAAAACCCTGCAAGTCATTTCCATGGCGCTAAAAAACTCCCTTAGAGAAAGTGAGTTTGTTGCCCGTTATGGCGGCGAAGAATTTGTTTTATTGCTACCAGATGTCAATGAAGAGCATATTGGTCTATTGTTAAATCGGGTCAAAGATAAAATTAAGAATATTCCATTTAAGTTTAAAAATCAGAGAATTACTGTGACATTATCCATAGGTGCAGCTCAGGTCATGGAAAACGAACGTATCGAAGAAACCTTTGAACGTGCTGATGCTGCACTTTATAAAGCCAAAAATAATGGTCGAGATAGAGTTGTAATCGATATCTAGTATCTACTGCAACTCTACCAAGGAGTTGCATATGATAATAAAGATCAGCCCTAGAGGCAGCTTAGATCAACTTTCGCAAATGGAGGTTGATCGCCTCAAGCAAAGTGCTAAAAATGAGTTATACCAACTACTGCGAAACTGCTCACTGGCAGTGCTTGCCTCCGGTTTAAAAAGTGATAATTCTGACGCTTTATTCAAGCGCTACGCCAATTTTCATATCAATGTGCTGCAACGTGAACGCGGCTTATTACTAGAGCTCATCAACCCGCCAACACAAGCCTTCGTTGATGGTGAAATCATTGCAGGGATCCAAGAACATCTTTTTGCTGTGCTTCGCGATATCGTCTATATCGACAATAAATATGACAATCTAAAGCACATCAATCTCACCAATGCCAGCCACATTACCAATGTGGTATTTGATATCTTGCGTAATGCCAGAGTCATTTCACCGATGATCGATCCTAATGTCATAGTGTGTTGGGGCGGACACAGCATTAACCCCATAGAGTATCAATACACCCGTGAAGTAGGCTATGAGTTGGGGTTAAGAGCGTTAGATATTTGCACCGGTTGTGGTCCAGGCGCAATGGAAGGCCCAATGAAAGGCGCCGCCATTGGTCATGCCAAACAGCGCATTAAAGATGCCCGCTATATTGGCTTAACCGAGCCCAGTATTATTGCTGCAGAGCCCCCGAATCAAATAGTCAATGAGCTGGTGATAATGCCAGATATCGAAAAACGCTTAGAGGCCTTTGTCCGTTTAGGCCATGGTATTGTTATCTTTCCCGGCGGCGCTGGCACCGCTGAAGAGCTGCTTTATATTTTGGGTATTTTGCTTAATCCCGCCAATGCCCAGCTGCCCTTTCCACTGATTTTAACCGGCCCTAAACAAAGTGCGGACTACTTCACTGAAATAGATGACTTTATCGGCGCTACCCTTGGTCAGCAGGCCCGAGATAAATACCAAATCATTATTGATGATCCTGTAAAGGTAGCGCAGCTGATGAAACAAGGCATGAGCGATGTAAAAGCCATGCGTAAACAACTTGGTGATGCTTACCAATACCAGTGGGCGCTGAAAATAGAACCTGAATTTCAACTGCCTTTTGAGCCAAATCACGAGGTCATGAAAAACCTGCACCTGTTTTTTCATCCGAACAAAGCTGAGTTAGCGGCCAGTTTACGGCGGGCGTTTTCAGGCATTGTTGCCGGTAATGTCAAAAGTGAGACCATTAAACTTATTGAAGACTTAGGTCCATTTGAGATAAGTGGTGATGAGCGGCTGATGACCATGATGGATAAACTGCTTGCTGCGTTCGTAACGCAACAAAGAATGAAACTGCCAGGCAGCGAATATACTCCTTGCTATCGCATCAATAATAAAAAATAGCACATGTTATATTGCTTTACTTTGCCGTCTACATCTTGCTTTTTAATCAAGTAGCGCTTAAATAGCCATTGATTCCACTGTTAAAAACAAGCCGTAAGGTTTAAGCTCAAGGACGGTTAATTTATAATTAAATCATACAGTGGCTCAATGTGAGCGACCTTACTGCAAACGAAAAGAAAACCATGAATAAATTACTCATTATCGATGGCCTTAATCTTGTTAGGCGTATTCATGCGGTATTGCCAGATGAAACGGATATCGTCAGTGTTAAAGAGCGCACACTGTCAGCATGTAAAAAATTACTTAAACATCACCAACCAACTCATGCCATTATGGTGTGGGACGGTGATGAAGAATCGTGGCGTAAACAGCTCTACCCTGATTATAAAAAAGGCCGTAAGCCTATGCCTGTCGCTTTAAAGGCTGGCCTTGAAGATATCAAAACCGCTCTGGCCATTGAACATGTTCAATCCCATGATGCCATTTCAGAGGCCGATGATGTGATTGCCACCTTGGCCACTAAAATTGCTGAAAATAACGGTCAGGCCATCATAGTGTCAACCGACAAAGGGTTTGGGCAACTGATGCATAGCAATATTGTTATTTGGGATCATTTCAAGCAGCAATATTTTGATATAAAAGCCTTAGAGAAAAAGCTCGCCGTGCAGCAAAATCAAATTTTAGACTTTATCGCGCTTGCGGGAGACGCGGGGAATAAAGTTCCTGGTATTACCGGTATTGGGCCAAAATCAGCAGCGGATTTATTAAACAAGTTTAGAAGCTTGGCAAACTTATACCAGTCACTGGATAATCTTGGTGCGAAACAAGCGCTAAAATTATCAGAGGGCAAAGAGATGGCAAGAATCAGTTATAAATTGGCGCAACTGCAATGCCATATGCCGCTAAACATTAACCTCAAGCAGTTTAGAGTAGTTAGCTAACCATTAATGAAGCAAGGAATCGCCTGATGAAATCTAAAGTGTCATATTTAATCGCAACCATCTTTATTGCATATGTCACTTTTGTTATTTTCGTTATATTTGTCTACGAGACTCGGCCAGAAGATCGCAGCTGGCAAGAACGCCAAGAGTTTAACCATAAAATGCTTAGCGAAATTATAATTGGCCAAACTATTGATAGCATTAGGCAACTAATGGGCCGAGCCGATTTTTCAGAGGCCAAAGCATCATCTGATGGCAGCTTTCAAATTATGTTTTACCGCACTCACCATGTCACCTCCGACGGTCAAACCACTAAAGATGAATGCACGCCGCTGTTATTTAAAGATGGTGAGCTGATTGCTTGGGGGCAAGAAACCTATGAGCAATTTCTGCAAATATCGATTATCGCTATCGCACCTCAAACTGAAACCGATCTTAACGCGATACAAACCAGTCCAATTCCCGCAGAGCAAGGCATAGAAACAGCAATAACTTCAGAACAGTAACCGCTCAGCTGAACCCATAAAAAATGCCACTGTATATCGCTATCAGTGGCATTTTCAGTTCAATATTAGATTGAATTGTAATCGTTAATCTTGGTTATATTCTCGATACGCTTCACCTTCTTTTAACCACTTAGGCGCTGCAACGCCTTTTAAATAATGGTCAAAATACTGCTTCATTCGAATGGTGTAATCTAGTTTATTAGGGTACTTTTTCAAATGATGTGGTTCATCTTCATATTGTAAAAACACCACATCTTTACCGGTTCTGCGCATGGCAAGATATAGCTCCACGCCTTGCTCCCACGGCACCGCATCATCTTTATCACCAAACATAATCATCATTGGAGTTTGAATGCGTTCAGCATAAAACACCGGTGAGTTTTCAATGTACTTTTGCGGCGACTTAAACAAACTTTCAGCAATTCGGCTTTGACCTGTTTCATACTGAAATTGACGAGCAAGGCCAGAGCCATGACGAATGCCGCTATAAGCACTAGTCATGTTCGACACGGGCGCACCGGTAACCGCTGCTTTAAAGATATTGGTTTGGGTCACAGCGAAAGCGGTTTGATAACCGCCCCATGAATGGCCTTGAATACCAATGGCATCTGGGTCGGCAACGCCCATATCAATGATTTTTTGAACGCCAGCAGTTAATGCCTTTACTGACGAGATCCCCGGGTAACCTACTTCAAAACGAATGTCAGGTAAGAAAATGGCATAGCCATTATCTGCATACCAAGCAAAGTTTGGTCGATGATTAATTGCCATATGCGGGAATGAATGCAAACGATCGCTCATAAAGCGATAGAAATACACCATAACCGGATACTGTTTACCGGCTTGATAATTCGTGGGCTTAATCAGTACGCCATCAGCTGGGCGGCCATCACCATCACGCCAACGCACCAATTCTGCAGCGCCCCAATTAAAATCATCTCGCTGACTATCTAAGTCAGTTTGTTGGCTGGCTTCATTAGGCGTATTCACACTTGAGGTGTATAAATCAGGGTAAAGATCATAACGCTGCTTAGAAAACACCATAGTGTCGCTATTTTTACTGCGGGCAAGTACCGTCAATTTTGCCTCGGTTTCAAGTTGCAACGTCACTCCTGGGACGCCAACAGTGGCGCGATAAAAACTGTCAGCTTTGGTGTGTTCATTATAACCGTGCAATAGCAGCGCTTGCTGCTGCTCAATGACAGCAGGCATATCTGACGTTGCATATAACCCTGCCAATCTAAACTGCTGACGATTTTTACGTCCTTCACCCGCAGACAACATAAAGCCGTCAAACGATGAGCTGCTAAATTGCCACACATCATATTTGTCATAGCCAATAATGCCTGAATCATCGGCTAGCCAAGGCCCTAAGCCATAACTTGGCGCATTACTGGGATAATCATGGTCTTCATTTGCAAAGCTAATAGCGATATCTTTGGTTAAACTGTGTTTTCTGGCATTAGCAATATCATACAAAAACAGTCCGCCTTGTTGATAATACGCCACAAAACGCCCATTAGGAGACAAGCTTGGCATTTCACTTGAGGCATGTTGAGTTAAAATTTGCAGCTTACGGCCAGTATTTAAATCCACTAGATAGACATCTTGATAAAAACCTGCCCAGGTGATCATTTTTTGATAAGGCACATCTGAGGTAGCTAATAAATAACGCTTTTGTTCACCATAGTGCACATCCGGTACGGCTTTATCCGCCAGTTGCACTATACGGTTAGCATTAACGTGCATCACAGCAAGATAAGTGCGCTTTAACTCTTTGGCATATTGTTTTACTTCATGAGGTTTTATTTTTGGGTCGTCACCATGCCACACTTTTAAATCACGAAGTCCGGTAACAATTTGTTGGTCAAATAAATCGGCTTCAGACTCTATTGATGCCAGTGTCAGGGCTTTATCTACTTGCGGTACGCGGCCAATAAATAGCCTTAAGCTATCTTCAGAAAAGAAAATTTTTGAATGCTGATTCAAAGTCCAGTCATCATCTGTTGGCACCTGTTTGAGCTTAAGAGACTCTAGAGCCAAAAGCTTCAGTTGATACTCTCGCTCATCACGCTCTACACCTGCATCCCCTTGGGTAAAGCCAAGCCAGTTGCCATCATCAGATAAACTCAGCTCTGCCACTTGATAACCGTCTGACTTATAAACTTGCGTTAGAGTATTAGTGATTAAATCGACCTTTTTAATCACATGCTGCTTGGCAGCAATATCATTAATGGCAACCACAAATTGGTTACCTGAGCGGTCAAAGTTAAATTGAGTAACATGGTCAAACTCCTGAAAAGTATTGGTGGCGAGTTGAATGAGCTTAAAACCACTGCCTTTATCTGCGCCATTAATGCTCGTTTCTTCAGCGTCCTCTTTGCCATCTTCTTTAGTGTCATCAATATCAAACCAAACCGCTAAATAATCACCTTTGGTACTAAACTCAGCTTGTTTAACCCGCTTAAACTGTTGCTGGTTACCTGTTTTGGTATTCAGTAAGCTAAGCCCTGCACTAAGCTCAGACTTTTTGAGGGTTTCTTTTTCTAATAAGCTCGGCGCAATAGTGGCAATCACATAATCACCATTTGCGCTGACTTTAACATCAGAGCCACCATCAATTTGATACTGCTTTTGTGTAGCCACTTGATTGACTAAAGCGCGGCTATTACCGCGATCTGGCATAGCCTCAACCGCTAACACTGTGCCATTTTCAGAGATAACGGGAGTCTGTAAGGTCTCAAAGCGCATAATATCATCGAGCAATAACGGCTTAATGTTGTCAGCTGATATGGCTGACATTGACACTGCTAACATAGTCAATGGAATAAGGTTACGTAACTTCAAATCTTCCTCGTTATTGTTGTTATGGAATGAAATACAGTTCAGCTAAATTCATTAACTGAAAACATAATTGAAATTTAATAAAGCATTGTTGAAAATATCACCGCAATTTAATTAATGACCTTTCAGACTAAACTGTGCCAAGTTATTTTGCAGCCCCTTAGATTGTTAGTAGGCCCAAAGCTAGTAGACTGTAGTTAGTAGACCAAAGTCGTCTATTTAAAATCTGTCACCAGCTTATGCTATGCACGCGAAATAACTTTACAACCAACCTTTTATTAACAACTAAAGCTGATTTATGACGCGAAATAAGCCTTTCAATTACATGGTTGTGAATATCTTAAAGCAATCACCTGAGGATTAGCTTAATTATTTAAAAAAATATGTGATTAAACTCACTAAAAACTGTAAAAAAAAATCTAAATTCGTTAAAATGCGCCGCAACAAAACCGTGAGTAAGTAGTCTTGTTAAGGTGTTGTAAACAATAACAAGAAAATGCAGTAACCACTAAGTGGAAGGACTATCCATGCCAAAACGTACTATAACCGTAATCCCAGGTGATGGGATTGGACCAAGCATTATCGATTCGGCTTTAAAAATTCTCGACAAGGCTGGTTGCGACTTTGAATATGAGTTTGCAGACGCCGGTTTAGCCGCATTAGAAAAGCAAGGTGAATTAGTACCTCAGCGTACCTTAGACCTTATCGAAAAAAACCGTATTACCCTTAAAGGGCCATTAACCACACCTGTCGGTGAAGGTTTTACCTCTATCAATGTAAGCCTACGTAAAAAATTCAGCTTATATGCTAACGTGCGCCCTGTACTTTCTTTTAAAGGTACTCAAGCACGTTATGACAACATTGATATCATCACAGTACGTGAAAACACTGAAGGTATGTATTCAGGCTTAGGCCAAAAAGTATCTGACGATGGCGCTACTGCTGAAGCGACCAGTATCATTACTCGTCAAGGTGCAGAGCAAATTACCACTTTTGCTTATGAGCTAGCACGTAAAGAAAACCGTAAAAAAGTGACTATCGTTCATAAAGCCAACATCATGAAGTCAACTTCAGGTTTATTCTTGAAAGTGGCGCGTGAAGTGAGCCAGCGTTACCCAGATATCGAAACAGAAGAAATGATTGTGGATGCAACGTGTATGAAGTTGGTCATGAATCCAGAAAACTTTGATGTATTGGTAACAACTAACTTATTCGGTGACATTCTATCTGACTTATGTGCAGGTCTTGTTGGCGGCTTAGGTATGGCGCCTGGCGCAAACATCGGTAAAGATGCGGCAATTTTCGAAGCGGTTCATGGTAGCGCACCTGATATTGCAGGCAAAAATCTTGCAAATCCTACATCCGTGATTCTAGCCTCTATACAAATGCTGGAGTATTTAGGCATGGCTGACAAAGCGGAAATGATCCGCTCTGCAGTATCTGCTGTGATTGAAGAAGGCGACCGCACAACCCGCGATCTTGGTGGTACTCATGGTACAACTGACTTCACTCAAGCTGTTGTTGATCGTTTAGGATAAGCTTTATTACCCTTTTAGCTGAGTTATTGCAGCGCTAATAACTCTAGTTTTAATTAAAGGATAATAAAAAAGCCCTTAGTGATATTCACTAAGGGCTTTTTAATGCTTGTTTAAATTTCCAGCTAAATAGCTTAGTTAAACGCCCAAGCAGTATTAGGTTTAACCCATAAGTGAACTGTCACTTCATCACGATCATGATAAAGGTGCTTACACTGTAATTTAAAATCTGTGATGTCGTTTTCTTTTAAAATTTCAGCCATAGTATCTAAAATCTGTCTGACTTCTTTATAACGACTTTTCATTGGTAATTTAAGGTTAAAAATGGCTTCTTTAAACCAGCCATTAATCGCCCAAGCTTCAACGAGCTCAGCAACACGTGACGGTTTTTCTACCATGTCACACACTAACCAATAAATGTTTTTTCTTGGTGGTTCGAAACGAAAACCATCGGCGCGATAATGTTTAACCTGTCCAGTGTCCATTAACTTCTGATCCATAGGACCATTATCAACTGCGGCGACAAACATGCCACGACGTACTAGCTGATAAGTCCAGCCACCAGGACAAGCGCCTAAATCCACAGAATGAAGCCCTGAGCGGCAGCGGTCTTCTTGCTCTTCCTTTGTCAAGAATTGCCCAAAAGCCTCATCTAATTTCAAGCTTGAACGACTCGGAGCATCGGCAGCCATTTTAAGACGGGGAATGCCCATAAAATAAGGTGAGCTATTGTTTGATAATGAATAGCCGACATAAGCCGTACCCGGCGCTACAAAGCACACATGAATGATAGGTCTGCGGTCATTTTCTTGAGCTAATAATGCGCCAGACTTTTTCAGGCCTTGGCGTAAAGGCACAGTAAATTTGCGGCAAAAACCTGACAGTTCTTTAGCTTCATTGGTATCTGGAGTTTCAACTCGTAATTCTCCCGCTTTTGACACTTCACTTAAAGCAGCCACAATCGGTGATACTCTGTCTTTTTCAGGCAAATCTTTTATCAACTCACCAGCAGCAAACATTTGTCTTGCAAACACTAATGAATTTAACTCAATTTGCTTTGCCAGTTGCTCACCGCCGTTTTCTTCAAAACATTGGTAAATCACATAAGCATCATTGGTATTGGTTTTAACAAAGCCACCAATATTTAATTCAGCTGCACGCTGTTGAATTTCTGCAGCACAATCTTTCTCATAGCCTGCGCGGCAAAATATAAAGAGGTTTTTCATGATAAGCCTTAAGCTTCTATAACCATAACTGCTTCACAGTATGGTCGAAGGACAAAATAATGGGGGCATTATACTCAAAAATTATGCCGCTGTGTTAAATAGAAAAGGCAAACCGATAAAAGCAACAAAGCAGCAGATTTGATAAACAAGCTGCTGCTTTGAAATATTTGCCAAAGGTGACGCTAAGTTATTTCTGCTTAGTATGTTTTGCTATCCCAATGGCAAACAATGTCCAGCCAATCAGCATACAACCGCCGCCCATAGGGGTAATTGGCCCAATCCATTTGGCGCCAGTAAAGGCATATAAATACAATGAACCTGAAAATAATAAAATACCCACGAAGAATAAATAACCTGCCCAATCCAGCAGTTTTGAACTTATCCAGTGACCACTTAACGCTACGGCAATAATGGCAAAGGTGTGATAAAAGTGATAATCGACACCGAGTTTAAAAATCGCAACCAACTCAGGCGGGGCAATACTTTTTAACCCATGGGCACCAAAAGCCCCTAAAGCAACCGCTAAAAAACCACTGATTGCCGCTAACAGTAATAAACCTTGTCTCATTGATATCTCGCTTTATAGAAAATTAATCCACAATATCAGTAATAAACTGATCACATATGGTTAAGCAGTGCTTCAGATTAGCCTCTAATGTGGTTCCTGACGACTTACGTGGCTTAAAACTATGATCGCCATCGGTTATCCAGCTGACTTTGACTTGTTTATTTATATCCCACTGGGGTATTTCGCTTATACCGCCAAATTTATCCCGCTCACCTTGCACCACCATTAATGGTTTTATGCCATTATTTAACGGCTCAAGTCTCGGCTCTCCGCCTTTTAATGGAACAAAGGGATAACCTAAGCAAATGCAGCCTTTAATTAAGGCGTTAACTGAAGCAGAGATCTCAACCTGCTCATCATTAATGATAAGTTCGTCATCGGTTAACAATGTCGCCGCCATTCTGCCACCCATTGATTTCCCCATTAACACAATGTTTTCGACCACAAGATCATTGTCTTCAATGGTTTGTTCAATGGAATTAAGTAGCCTAGTAAAATGCATTAACAGTTTAGGCGCTCTATCTGGCGGCCTTCTTTTGCCATCTTGCATATTGGCTTGCATATATAAGAAGTTAAAGCGCAATACTTGATAACCTTTAGCAACCAAGCCATTGGCGATATCGACCATAAACTCATGGTGCATATTAGCCCCAGCGCCATGGGCCAATACCACTAATGTTTTACTGGGGTCGCCCTGTAAGATTGATTCAATTTCTAAACTATCGTTTGTTACAGCTGGGCCTAGGGGGGTCATATCATTAGTTTCTTCGATTGTTAGTGACAACAGCATTAATTACTGCGCTATGTGGTTAAGCTTGGGTAAGTTAGCCCTAGCCTGACAGTAATTCACTGCGAGACTCTTCAGCAAACATATCTACCATCCACTCTCTAAAGGCAGCGACTTTACCTAATTCAGAATGATTTTGCTGACACACTAAGTAATAAGCATCTTTGCTGACTAGCACCTCTGAGAACGGACACACCAAGCGGCCTGCTTTTATATCCGGCCTTGCGAGTACGCTGTAACCCAGCGCAATACCTTGGCCATGAGCGGCAGCTTGCAGTACTAACGATGAATGACTAAAGATGGGGCCAGAATTAACATTAATTTCACTAATTCCACATTGCCTAAACCATGCCTGCCAATCATGACGGCTAGAATCGTGCAGTAAGGTATGATTTTTTAAGTCGCTGGGTTTCTCTAATGGTTTAGGTCCATTAAGTAACAGCGGTGAACACACCGGAATGAGCACTTCATTACGCAATTTATCCGCTCTTAAGCCAGGCCAATTACCTTGGCCATAATAGATGGCCACATCTACATCATCAGTCAATGAGCCCGTTTCGCTGTCAACAGCTTTAATGCGTACATCAATATCGGGATTTTGCTCACTAAACTTAGCCAAACGCGGCACAAGCCATTGAATTGCAAAACTTGGTGACATACTTACCGTTAACGAACCAATGGCGCTTCGGGCTAATAATCGGTCGGTTGATTCACCTAATTGGATAAAAATATCTTTAATATCGAGGAAATAACTTTGACCTTCTTCGGTCAATAAAAGCGAACGATTTTTGCGGCGAAACAGCTTTAGGCCTAGAAAATCTTCTAATGCTTTAATTTGATGACTAACAGCAGCCTGAGTAACAAACAACTCTTCAGCGGCACGGGTAAAGCTCAAGTGCCTTGCTGCTGCTTCAAATGCTTTTACCGCGTTCAAAGGTGGCAATCTTCGCGACATAGTGATCCATCTCTCGTTTTTTAATTAGTTTTTCTAATGAATAGCGTTACATTTTGTCGTTTGTAAAGAACACTGTGTTCGGTTAAATTATGACCATCAGATTTATGGTGAGTTGGACAACTTCTACGCAGTGTAAGGGTGTGTCCGCCAGTGTTAAGTCAGCCCGGAGGCGACCTTTATGTTCAATTTAAAATCATTAGCTACAGTAGCTTTACTTTCTTGTTTTGCTTTTACAGCTAGCGCAAATGAAGAAGGCATTGATATCAGCGACCTTCAAGCTTCAATAAACGCAGAGCTTCAACAAAGCATGTCAGAAATGCAAAGTAATGTTCAGGTTGATGTTAACAGCACTTTAGCTGCAGACAAAGAAGTTCAACAGCCAATCACTACCGCTGAAACGCGCACTGCTGATTAATTTACTGTAAAAACAGTAACAAAAAAACCGCATTGACCATTTAAATGGTAATGCGGTTTTTTTATGGGCTGAAATGACTGTCGCAGTTTCAATATGAAATACACATCACAGCCTGCAAAGCTTAAGTAGGAGCATCGACTAGCGATACTCCTTTTACACCATTAAGGGCGGTATACTTTAACGTTGCTGTGACCTTGCTCAGTCAGGTATAACGCTTGTAATTTACTCATTACGCCGCGATCACAGTAGAGTAAATAGGTTTTACTTTTATCTAAATCAGCAAATTGCGTTGCTAATTTAAAGAAAGGAATTTTTAAGATTTCAGTGCCATCAATGCTTAGTGGGTTTTGCTCTTCTTCATCTTGTGCTCTGATATCAATCACAACACTGCCAGCTTCAATTGCATCAACGGTTTCAGTTTCACTTACTGTGGTTTCAACTTTTTCAGCAATTTGCTTAATATCGATAACCACGGCATCTTCTACAATACGGTCAATTAAGTCTTCACTGAATTTAAGCTCTTCAGCTTCAATTTTTGCCAGTACAGCCTTAACGGTTGGCTTTTGCGAAATCACACCACAATATTCAGGAATCGCTTTAGCGAAATCTTCAGTACCAATTTGGCGACTTTCATTGATAATGTCTTGCTTATCCATGGTGATTAATGGACGTAAAATCAATAAATCCGTACAGCGGTCAATTACGTTTAAGTTGGTCAGAGTTTGGCTTGAAACTTGACCTAAACTCTCACCTGTAACCAAAGCTTGGATGTTGTACTTTTCAGCCATTTTAGTGGCGGCGCGCATCATCATACGCTTAAGAATAACGCCCATTTGACCGTTATCAATTTTTTCTAGAATCTCAGCAACCACTGGCTCAAATGGTACAGTCATAAAGCGCACTTTGTGTGACTCGCCATATTTCTGCCACAAATGATAAGCCACTTGCTTAACACCAATCTCATGCTGCGCGCCACCTAAGTTAAAGAAACAATAGTGAGTGCGGGCACCTTTTTTGATGAATTGATAGCTTGATACACCTGAATCAAATCCACCTGAGATAAGCGATAATACATCTTCTTGGGTCGCCATTGGGAAACCACCTAAACCGGGAATACGGCGCACAACCATATACAGTTTTTCATGGTCAATTTCTAAATTAACCGTCATATCTGGATTTTTTAATTTCACACCCACAGCATCTGTGTGCTGGTTTAAACCGCCACCAACGTAACGCTCAACTTCAATTGAATTAAAGTCATGCTTACCAGTACGCTTAACGCGAACACAGAAGGTTTTACCTGCCAATTGCTCTTTATAAACTGGCAGTACTTGCTGGTAGATATCATCCATTGACTCAAAACTGTATTCATCAACTTGAACAACATGAGCAATACCAGGAATACATTCTAAACGCTCAGCAATGGCGTTAATGCGCGTTTGTTCATCGCTGTTGACGTGGATCATAATGCGATCCCATTGACGTTGTACTTTTACTTCGTCATCAACTTTTTTAAGTACATTTCGAATGTTGGTCTCAAGAATTTTAGTAAAACGCATACGAACAGTTTTACTTTTCATCATGATTTCTGGGTATAGCTTTACAATAAACTTCATTGGATTTCCGCGGCAACTGATTTGGATGTTCACTTTTACGACTACGGATTGCGTTGATATTCAGCGCAAAATCAACTCATAAAAGTCAAAAATAATAATGGCTGGAAATTAACCAGCCAACAAAGGCGGGATTATAGCAAAAACTGTCTATATACCAAACACAATAAATTTTATTACACACAATCTTTGAGCTTAGGTGCTAAGGCTGTCATTAAATCTAAATAAAATTAGCAGTCTAAGCAATACTGCAACACAGCGTCAGTGAAACGGCGTTGCGATTACTGGCTATACAGCGCTATTTAAAGCCGATAAAAAGCCGCTTAAGGACTAAGCGGCTAATCTCATCTTATATAAAGAGCGCGTTTCTATGGCTGCTGTGATTGTGGCGCGAGTACTTCTATCTCAGCAGACTCTTTCGCCTTGCCTTGTTCAATAGCAATTTCAACTCGGCGATTACGGCTACGGTTTTTAGCAGAGTCGTTAGCCACTAATGGCGCATTAGATGCCATACCCACCACCCGCATTCTGCTGTCATCAAAGCCTGTCACTTTGGCCAGTTCATGGGCTACTGAGACTGCGCGTTTACTGGATAAGTCCCAATTAGAACTGTAAAGCTCATTGCTAATGTGCATGCCATCGGTATGACCTGATACTGTAATAATGCCGGGAACATCTTTTAATAAGTCACCAATTGAGCGAATAACAGGTTTAAATCTTGGCTGTAAAAAGCCTGAACCCGATGCAAAAGAGCCTTTTTCGCGGATCCGGATAATAATCTGTTGCCCTAACGATTCAATTTCGATGGCGCCATCAACAATTTCCTCATTGAGTTTTTCGGCCATTTTTTTCACTTGGTCGTTAATATTTTCTTGCTCAGACTTCGCTTGGGCTTGCTGAGCCTGTGCTTGTTGCTGGGCCGTCGCTTGAGCATTACCGCCGCGATTATCCCCTTGCTGTTTTTGCACGCCGCCCGCACTGGCATCGTCGCCTGCTTGATACTCAATGGTTTGCTCTGTCATCTCATTGGTTTGCTGATTGATAATTTCAATAGGGGTAGGGTCCGGTTTTCCCGGCCGAAACTCTAACGCAATCACCGAGGTGCCTTTAGGAATATCTTTAACTTCAACTTTATTTTGCACCCCGAAGGCATACTTCATCGAACCGGCAATTTGCTTAAACTTCATCACGTCCATTTCAGAGAATGCCAGCAGCAAAACAAAAAAGCACATCAATAACGACATAAGATCAGCAAAGGTGGCTAGCCATAACGGCGCGCCGGGTGGTGGACAATCACACTTGGCTTTTTTAGCCATGAGCTACTCTCCGTCCGTGGTATCGATTTGACGTTGTTTTTCACCTAGATAATTTTTCAGGAAACCTTCGATAACACGTGGGTTCTGACCATCTTGAATCGCCAAGACCGCATCCATAATCAAATTGCGGTTAAGTAACTCTTCACTCATACGTAATTGCAATTTATCAGCAATCGGGAGCGCCACCATATTGGCGATAATCGCGCCATAAAGCGTGGTTAATAATGCCACCGCCATTGCCGGGCCAATTGATTTAGGGTCATCCATATTCGATAGCATGGCCACTAAACCAATCAAGGTACCAATCATGCCCATGGCTGGGGCCACATCACCTAAGGATTTAAAAATGCCAATGCCGGTTTTATGCCTTTCCTCGGTCAGGGCAATATCTTTTTCTAAGGCTTCACGCACCACATCACCATCATGGCCATCCACTAACATGTCGACCGCTTTTTGCATAAAACTGTTACCGATCTGCGCTTCTTCTAATGCTAAAAAGCCCCCTTTACGGGCTGCATCAGCCATATTCACTGATTGGTCAATTAACTCCTCAGGCTTATCAATTTTAAACATGAAAGCTTTAGCGCCAATTTTTACCGCGCCTAAAAATTGCTTAAGATTATATTTCATCATCACAACGAAAAGAGAACCAATAAGCACAATCATCACCGATGGCGCATCAATAAAAATCGAAATCCCACCACTGTTCACCATAGAACCAATAATAAAAGCGAAGGCGCCTATTAAACCTATTAGGGTTGCTAAATCCACAATTTCTCCTTGAGCGCAGTCTTAATAATGCTGCCTTACTTCTATGAATACCAATGTAACACTCTGAGCTATTAGGACAAATGTTCAAACGAACAAAAAAAACTCATACAGTGACACTTTCATCGATTAATTGGCTGGTTTATCAAAAAAGCATCAAAAAATGCTATTACGACTACCATTATTACTACCATGGATTTCAAACTTCGCTTAAAGCGACCGCTTGACACTGGTATTCATTATCTATATCGGTCAAACTTAGCCCAAGTTTAGGAATATTTTATGAATTATATAAATATTCAGTCACAAAGCGTGCTATTGAGCAAATAAACAACGACTGAATTTGACCCTTAGCGCGGCCTGATATACCTTGTCCCCGCATAATAGAAGGAATAAGAATTGTGGCAAAAAAACCTGAGAATCTAAGTTTTGAAGAATCCTTATCGGAGCTTGAAAACATTGTTGCAGATCTTGAGCAAGGTGAAGTCACTTTAGATAATGCCCTTAAACAATTTGAGCGCGGCATTAAGCTAGTGCGCCAGAGCCAATCTAAGCTAGAACAGGCTCAACAAAAAGTTTCCATCTTATTAAATGAAGACGATACCAACCTCAGCCCATTTACCGTTGAAGGCGAATAAGTGTGTTAGCCCAGTCAATTGAACAATACCAACAACGCGTGAACCAAGTTTTAGCAACTAAACTTGCCCAGCTTGATGACGCTGCCCCTATATTAAAAGCCGCAATGACCCACGGCGCCTTATTGGGCGGCAAACGCATTCGACCTTTTATGGTTTATAGCATTGGTGAAATGTTAGGTGCTGATTTAAAGCAGCTTGATAACGCCGCAGCCGCTATCGAATGTATTCATGCCTACTCATTAATCCATGATGATTTACCTGCCATGGACGATGATGCCCTGCGCCGCGGCCAGCCAACGGTGCATATTGCTTTTGATGAAGCCAGCGCTATCCTTGCAGGCGATGCCCTGCAAACCTTAGCCTTTGAACTTATTTGCGAGCCTAATGAGAGCATTAGCGCCTCTCAGCAACTTGCTATGGTAACCGCTTTAGCTAAAGCATCGGGTTATAGTGGTATGTGCGGCGGACAAGCTATTGATCTAGGCGCCACCAATAAGCGTATAGACCTTGAGCAGCTAACCCTGTTACATAATAAAAAAACCGGTGCCTTAATTAGCTGCGCTGCAGAACTTGCCTTAATCGCGGCATCAGCATCAAGCCTAGACCAACAAATTATCAGAGACTTTGCCGCCAATATTGGCTTAGCCTTTCAAGTACAAGATGACATTTTAGACATCATTGCCAGCACTGAAGAATTAGGTAAACCCCAAGGCAGTGATCAAGAGTCCAATAAAAGCACATTTCCTAAATTATTAGGGCTTAAGGGTGCAAATGAATGCGCCGAGCAACTAATTAACGATGCACTATCAGCGCTGGCAAAATTGACCTACAATAGCCAGTTAATTGCAGACTTCGCCCGCTATATCATTGCGCGAAGAATATAAAGAGACAGTTTACCGCCATATGAGTTTCGATAATTCTCAATTTCCGGTATTAGCTCAAGCTAATACCCCTGACGATTTGAAAAAGCTGCCGCAAGGCATGCTGCCACAGTTATCCGATGAATTAAGACAGTTTTTGCTTAAATCAGTCAGTAACTCAAGTGGCCATTTTGCTTCAGGCCTTGGTACTGTTGAATTAACAGTAGCACTTCATTATGTCTATAATACGCCTTTTGACCGCGTAGTATGGGATGTAGGCCACCAAGCTTACCCCCATAAAATTCTCACTGGTCGTCGTGACAGAATGCATACCATTCGTCAAAAGAACGGTTTACACCCTTTCCCATGGCGTGAAGAAAGTGAGTACGACACCTTTAGTGTCGGGCATTCTGGTACCTCTGTTAGTGCAGCATTAGCCATGGCTGTGGCTGCCCAAAAAGAGCAGAAAAATCGTAAAGTCGTGGCCGTTATCGGTGATGGTGCGATGACCGGCGGTATGGTGTTTGAGGCCATGAACCATGCAGGCGATCTGCACAATGACATGTTAGTGGTGTTAAATGACAATGAAATGTCTATCTCAGAAAATGTCGGCGCACTGAATAACCATTTAGCCCAACTAATGTCAGGCCGCTTCTACACCACCATTCGTGAAAGCAGCAAAAAAGTGCTCAAAGGTATGCCTGTCATTAAAGAAATGGCAAAGCGTACTGAAGAACACCTTAAAGGTATGGTCGTACCTGGAACCTTATTTGAAGAACTAGGTTTTAACTATATTGGCCCGATTGATGGTCATGATGTTGATTCATTAGTTGAAACCCTGCGTAATATGCGCGATTTAAAGGGCCCGCAAATCCTGCATATCATGACTAAAAAAGGTCGTGGATATGAGCCTGCTGAAAAAGATCCTATCGGTTGGCATGCAGTACCTAAATTTGACCACACTCAATTTAGAAAGCCGAAAACAAAACCAAGTTCACCGACATTTTCGCAAATTTTCGGTAAGTGGTTATGTGATGTTGCTGAAAAAGATGACAAGTTACTCGCCATTACACCAGCCATGCGTGAAGGCTCGGGCATGGTTGAGTTTTCACAGCGTTTTCCAAACCAGTATTTTGATGCCGCGATTGCTGAGCAACACGCGGTCACCTTAGGTGCTGGTTTTGCGTGTGAAGGCTACTCAGCTGTTGTCGCTATCTATTCAACTTTCTTGCAGCGTGGTTACGATCAGTTAATTCACGATGTAGCTCTACAGCGCTTACCTGTGTTATTTGCTATCGATCGCGGTGGTATTGTTGGCGCTGATGGCCCAACTCACCAAGGTGCTTTTGATTTAAGCTTCCTGCGTTGTGTTCCCAATATGGTCGTTATGGCACCATCTGATGAAGATGAATGTCGCCAAATGCTCTATACCGGTTATCGCTATAAAGATGGCCCAACGGCGGTTCGCTACCCTCGTGGTTGTGCGACAGGTATTGAACCAACTGAAGAAATGACTCCTATTGCGATTGGTAAAGGCTTGGTTAAACGTCAAAGCCAACAGCAGACGCAACGTGTAGCCATTGTTAACTTTGGTACTACTCTTGCTGCAGCGCTTGAAGCCGCTGAGACGCTCGATGCCACCGTTGCCGATATGCGCTTTGTTAAGCCATTAGATTTAACCCTGCTCGCTGAGCTTGCTCATAGTCATGACGTGATTGTCACCGTTGAAGAAAATGCCATTATGGGCGGTGCGGGTAGCGGCGTCATTGAAGCGCTGCATCAAATGAAAATCTTAAAGCCTGTGCTGCAAATTGGCTTACCTGATGAATTTATCAAGCATGGTGGACCGGATGAAATCATCCAAGAGCTTAAATTAGATGGTGCGGGTGTTTTAGCCCAAATCCAAGACTATTTAAGTTAACCGCCTCAGGGAGTTAAGCCAATTTGATTGGCGCTACTAAAAATCACAAAAAAGGACTGCATTGGCAGTCCTTTTTATTAACTCTTTATTACTAACGCTTGATTACTAACTATTGCTTTGCCAACCCTTTGCTTATTGATTGGCAAACCAAGAAGTCAGTTTTCAATTGTTATGCATTACGCTTGTGTATCAACACTTGCGCCACCTTGAGACACCATAACCATCGCAGGGCGAAGTACACGGTCTTTTAAGATGTAACCTTTTTGCATAACTAGCATCACGGTATCTTTAGGGTATTCTGCACTTGGCTGCATACCGATAGCTTGATGATGATTTGGATTAAATGCTTCACCTAATGGATTAACAAGCACTACGCCATTTTTCTCAACTGCTGCCATTAACCCTTTCATGGTCAATTCAACACCTTCAGCAATCGCTTTAGTTGCTTCATCTTCAGCATCAACACCAGCAAGTGCACGTTCCATATTATCTAATACAGGCAAAAGCTCATTCACGAACTTTTCTAATGCGAAGGCACGGGCTTTTTCAACATCTTTTGCTGCACGAGCGCGGATGTTTGCCGTTTCAGCAGCGGCGCGAATTTCAACATCTTTACGCTCAGCTAAGGCTGCTTGAGTTTCAGCAAGTTGTTGCTCTAATGCTTCAATTTTAAGGTTAGCTTGAGTTAACGCATCAACTTCGGTGGCCTCTTCTGCTGCGACTTCAGTTTCCGTTTCATTGACGACTTCTGCATCAATGATCTCTTGATCTACTTTGTTTGACTCGTTGCTCATTTTCACTCCAGCTAAAAATGCTTTGTTTCTGATTACTATGGGCATATTATGGGGATCATTTTCTTCGTTTCAAGCCTTTGTGCAAATCAAATACTAATATGACTAAAAAGTTTCAAACAATCGGCCTCATTGGCAAGCCACATCATCAAGGTACCAATCGCACTTTAAAGCGTTTGCATCATTGGCTTTCCATGCAAGGCTTCGACATATTAGCCGAAGAGCGAGTGGCTTCTGAGTTAAAAGTTGAAGTGGAATCTGTTGATTTAACTGAATTAGGTGAGCGCTGCGATCTCGCTATTGTCGTCGGTGGTGACGGTAATATGCTCGGCGCCGCGCGGGTATTGTCTCGCTTTGACATTGGGGTTATTGGGGTTAACCGTGGCAACCTTGGTTTTTTAACGGATTTACCACCCGATAACTTTGAAGAATCACTTTCTAAGGTACTTGAAGGCGAATACGATACAGAGAACCGCTTTTTGCTAGAGGCTGAAGTGCATCGTCATGGGATTTTAAAAGCCAGTAACTCTGCGGTTAACGAAGCGGTATTGCATCCGGGTAAAGTGGCGCACATGATCCAGTTTGAGGTCTATATTGATGAGCAATTCATGTATAGCCAACGCGCCGATGGCATGATTGTATCAACCCCAACGGGCTCAACAGCTTATGCCTTGTCTGCTGGCGGCTCAATTTTAACCCCTAACCTGCAAGCATTAATTTTAGTGCCTATGTTCCCTCATACACTATCGTCTCGCCCTATTGTGGTGGATGCATGTAGCACCATAAAATTAGTGGTATCACCGGATAACGGCGAGAACTTAGAAGTCAGCTGTGATGGTCACGTTGATTTAGCTGTGTTGCCTGGGGATGAAATTTTTATTCGCCGTAGCAATAATCATTTAAGAATGATCCACCCTAAAGGCCACAATTACTTTGATGTTTTGCGCGCTAAATTGGGCTGGGGCAGCAAACTGTTTTAAGGGCTAATGTTAGCTGCAGTGGTTGAAAATAACTGATGCTTTAGTAACTGTTGTTACTTTAGTAGCAGTTGTTTTAGGAAAAAATTTAACAACAACCACTGTGATCTAGCCCGTCTAAGCCATGTCACTCAAGCAATTGAGGATTTGCTCTGTTAATAATGCCTCTGATAACGGGTTTAAGCTAATTATCTCTAATCTTGAGTCCATGACTTCATCAAGCTCGTTAATCGACAGCCTGCCATCGACAGCATTAAAAGCGCCAATGCCTTCTTCTGTGATCATTACCGCTTTTATGCGTAGCACCTCATTAAGTAAGCCGTCACACCAGGCAACTAACTTATCAAAGTCAAAACAATGCTCGGCGCTAAAAATCCAGCCAATACTATGCGCTCCTTGCGCTTGATTTAACTTGGTTATAAAACCTTGGCCATTGAACTCATCATCAACCACAGCAGCATTTGAGTCAAACAGTGATTGGCTAGGCTTGGTCACTGACTTGGCTAAATAAGATGCTTGAGTGCTTGAACTGCTGAGACTAATTGCTCGCGGCTTTATCAACGCCCAATAAACATGATTAAGCACATCAGCTGTGTTAGAGGCAATACACAGTTTTTTATCATTAGCTAAGTAAGCTGACAAAGAGGCAAAATCATCTTGCTGATATAAATCGGCCTTGCTGGCGTAAATCACTTCTGCAATGTCTATTTGCTGATTAAAGTTACTATTTTCAGTGTAGCGAGTGTCTTTGAGCTTGCGCGCATCAACCACACATAAGGTTTGATTTAACTGCAATACTTGCTGATTAAACTCATTGGTCAGTACCTTGAGTATTTCAGCAGGATGGCCAAGTCCAGTTGGTTCAATTAACAATCTATCTGGCTTAGCTTTTTGAATAATTTGATTAATCGCCACTTGCATCGGTACGCCTGCAGCGCAACATAAGCAGCCACCAGCAACTTCTTTTATGACCACTTGTTCGGATGAGTTGCAGCCAGTTATCAGGCTCGCATCAATACCCACTTCGCCAAACTCATTAACTAGCACAGCCCAAATTTCACCCTTGGGTTTGATTGCCAGTAACGACACAATTAAGCTGGTTTTACCTGCCCCTAAAAAGCCGGTAATGAGGTTAGTATTAATGCGTTTACGGATCACCTGATAAATTCCACTAAATAACTAAATTAAACCCATGTAAATAATAAGCATTGTGATTATTATTTTTTAGCGTACTTGCCTTGTCTAGTCGGCTTAGCGTTCCCATCAGCACGACTACCTTTACCAGCAGGGCCACTTTTAGCTGCGCCGCCGCGATTTCGGTTGCCACCTTGGCGTTTATGTTTAAACAGCTTTTTAGGTTTTTCAGCATCGACTTCTCTATATCGAGCCGGTAATGGCGCGCCAAGTTCATAACCGGGTAACACTACCACAGGTATTGAGGTGCTAATGAGTGCTTCAATGTCTTCTAACAGCTCCATTTCATTTTGTGCGACCAATGAAATGGCCTGACCGGTTAAGCCTGCGCGGCCCGTACGGCCAATACGGTGAACATAATCTTCAGGCTCTGGGGGTAATTCAAAATTAATCACTAATGGTAAAGCTTCAATATCTAGACCCCTTGCGGCGAGATCGGTCGCTATCATGACGCGCAGCTTACCCGTCTTAAACTCTTCTAAAGCACGGTTGCGAGCGCCTTGAGTTTTGTCACCATGAAATACGGCAGCTTTAATACCATCTAACTTAAACTCTTTAAGTAAGTGCTCAGCCGTTTCTTTTAGGCTGGTAAATACCATCACCTGTTGCCAGTTATTACGGCCAATCAGCTCTGACAGTAACTCTGCTTTACGGCGTTTATCTACTTGATATACCGATTGGGTTACCGTTTCAGCAGGTTTTTGATTCGATATATGCACATACTCGGCATTTTTGAGCATTTTTGCCGCTAAGCTTTTGACATCATTAGAATAGGTCGCTGAAAACATCATGGTTTGATGTTGACGATTGATCATCCGCTTCACTTTTTCGATATCTTTAACAAAACCTAAGTCCAACATGCGATCGGCTTCATCGATAACTAAATGGGTCACAAAGGATAAATCAAGGTCATGCTGACCAATAATATCGAATAATCGCCCAGGAGTTGCTACCAAAATGTCGACACCTTTAGCGAGGGCTTTTCGTTGCGGGTTGATATTCGAACCGCCATAAACCGCGAGGCTCTCAAAGGGTAAAAACTGGGCATAGTTAACCAGATTTTGTTCGATTTGAATCGCCAGCTCGCGAGTTGGGGTCATGATCAGTACCCGTAAACGTTGCCAAGCTGTTTTGCTCTCTTGTTCGGCTATTTCAAGCTCAAGACGAGTTAATAAAGGTAAAGCAAATGCAGCAGTTTTACCGGTACCAGTTTGTGCGCTGGCTAATATATCCTTACCTTCAATAGCTAATGGGATCACAATTTGTTGTACGGGGGTCATATCGCTATAACCACATGTGTTAACCGCATCCAAAATCGGTTGTGACAAGCCTAATGAATCAAAAGTCATATTGTTCTCTGAAAACTACTGTTAAAGGCGCTATTGTAGCGACTTAGGTTAATATTAGCGAAATAAAAACCACAGCTAAATAAAGGCACTTAGGCTTAATGCAATGCATTAACCTGTAAAATCAGCCAAGTACATATAAGTTAGCTCTGTTTTATAACACGCTAAGATATGTTATTTCGGCCTTTAGGTAACACTTTGTATCTTATGGTTTTATTTATTGATTTAATTGGCACATTTTAGCAACATAGGTCTCACAATAATAAAACAACTAATAGGCCTGTGATGAAACTGCTATACCCGTTATTATTTGCATTAACCCTTAGCGCTTGTGGTGGCTCAGACTCTGACTCTCAAGTTCCAGAAACTCCTGAGACTACACCACCTGTCGAACCTACTGAGCTAGTTGCCGATATTTGCTATGTTATGTCGACAACAATGGGCGACATCAGCTTAGCCATCGATACCACTAATACACCCATTACTGGAGCGAATTTTAAACGCTATGTCGATGAGCAGTTTTATGATGGCACACTATTTCACCGCGTTGTCTATCAATTTGTTTCACAAGGCGGTGGCTTTACCACAGGATTAGTGAGCAAGCCTGGCTTTGAAGCTATCACATTAGAAGACAATGTCGGCCTAACTAACGCACGTGGCACCATAGCGATGGCGCGCACCACAGTGGCAGATTCAGCCACATCACAGTTTTATATCAACGCCCTCGATAATCCTCAATTAGATTATTCCAGTGGCCAACGTGGTTATGCGGTTTTTGGTCAAGTGTATGACGGTATGGCTGAAGTGGTCGATCAAATTAACATGGTATCGATTAATAGTAATAGCGTACCTGTAACAGATATCGTCATCAACAGCGTTGAAGAAACCAGCTGCCCACAATGATAACCTAGCAAAAAATTTGTATGTGACTAATGTATAGCGCTTTATTATTAACGCCCGCAACAATTATTGTTGCGGGCTTTTTATTGGTTTACAGCGCAAATAAAACCAAAAGTACAATCAAGATTACACTTCACTAGCAAAATCAGAGCTAGCTCCGCTAATTACGATTAAAACCACAGAAACAACATGAACAAGTTTAAATGTATGAAATAAGTCACAAATTATAGTCAATATGATTGGTAATTTAATGACATTAAAGAATTCTGTATTAATTATTTTAATCATTAAAGAGGTTTCCCATGGCGACTAAATTTTTCATTCCTAGCGTAAATATTCTCGGTCAAGACAGTGTTAATGAAGCAATCAATGACATCAAAACACTGGGCTTTAAGCGCGCACTTATTGTTACTGATGCACCGTTAGTAAAAATTGGTTTAGTTGATAAAGTAGCGGCTAAGCTTATGGACAATGGCATTGCAGTATTTATCTTTGATGGCGTACAACCTAACCCAACCATGGGAAATGTTGAAGCAGGCTTAGCAATGCTTAATGCCAACGAGTGTGATTTTGTTATTTCGTTAGGTGGCGGCTCGCCACATGATTGCGCTAAAGGTATCGCTTTAGTGGCGACCAATGGTGGTAGCATCAAAGACTACGAAGGCTTAGATGTTTCAACAAGACCACAAATGCCGCTAGTCGCAATTAACACTACGGCTGGCACAGCCAGTGAGATGACCCGTTTCTGTATTATTACTGATGAGTCACGTCATATTAAAATGGCGATTGTCGATAAAAACACCACCCCTATTTTGTCAGTAAATGACCCTGAACTCATGGTTGAAAAACCTGCGGCGTTAACAGCCGCAACCGGTATGGATGCATTAACTCATGCGGTGGAAGCTTATGTATCAACAGCTGCGAACCCAATTACCGATGCTTGTGCAATTAAAGCCATCGAGCTGATTAAAGCTAACTTGGTTAATGCGGTTGAACAAGGTGATGATATCAATGCTCGTGAGCAAATGGCTTACGCGCAATTCTTAGCGGGAATGGCATTTAATAATGCTAGCTTAGGTTATGTTCATGCGATGGCCCATCAACTTGGCGGCTTTTATGATTTACCACACGGTGTGTGTAATGCACTATTACTGCCGCATGTACAAGCTTACAATGCGCAAGTGGTGCCAGGTAAATTAAAAGACATTGCTAAAGCAATGGGTGTAGATGTGGCGCAATTAGATGATACTCAAGGCGCAGCGGCTGCAATCGAAGCCATTAAAACCTTGTCTGTTGCAGTCAATATCCCAGCAAATTTAACTGAACTTGGAGTTAACCCAGAAGACATCCCTACACTGGCTGATAATGCGTTAAAAGATGCCTGTGGCCTCACTAACCCAAAACAAGCGACCCATGGTGAGATTTGTGAAATATTCACTAACGCACTATAGGTTACAACCGTAAGTTTCATATATTCGCGGCTCAAGCTGATCCGCGAATAAAGCCTGTCAATGGCTGGCATTCTCTACTAGAGAACAACCTGACTAAAACACAGCTTAAGGCCAATAAAATTGCCATTAAGCTATTGAAATAGCGCCAGCCACAGCGCTAAAAATAATAGTCACACTTAAGTATTCTAACTACAAACTGATACTTTTATTTAATAAATAATACACTTACACACATAACTGTTAACCGCGTCTAACTTCTCAAAATAACCATTGACCTGCCTTAAAATAGGGGTCTATGATGAAGTTACATTCTTAAATAAGTAGGTAAGCTATGACTGCAATCACTCATGTGTATAACTACACAGTAAGATGTCCTCACTATAAAGAAAAAAATAAAACAGCTAGCTGGTTAAACCACATAGAAATCAACCAATCCTCAGAAATTGCACTAAACCGCATCACCAAATGGCACAATGCACCCGGTTCAAAATCATTTGAAAGCGGAAAGTTTGTCGTTAGAAAGTCGGACACCGACAACACTTATTACTCAATGCAAAGCAATCGCCTGTTAAATGATGCCCACGCTATGGTCACCTTTAAGATATTCCTCGATGATTGCTGCCAAGATGCAGATCCAGAGAAAATCATTGCCCACTTAGTCGAAGACTATAACAAGCGTCTTGCTAAAGCTCAGTAACGTTTCCAAGGATTACTGAATCACCGAAAAACGCTGTTATGTTTTTCGGTGACAATCTCAAATATTACCAAAGCCAATACGTGATCCAGTTAACACTATTCCAAACTAGTTAACCATCAGTTCACAGTTCCACACTCTTATTAAGACATCCCAGCTTTGTTTACTATATAAACTGCTTCTCATAATTTTTAACACGCTTTACGACTGCCTTTTAACGCTTCGATATGCTGCGTTCTTTTTTAATCTTATAAATTAACTCGCTTTACTCTGATTACCTTTACATGACAAGTGAGTTTGCAACGCTAAAGCGCATAATTTTTATAAGATTTTGTCGATTCTGTTCCTTGTCGTTAAAGCCATACCGATAAAAATATAACCGAATTATTTTAACTTCACTAAAGGAGCATCTTAGATGCAAGCAGTTCCGAATATCGTCATCGTTGGCGGCGGCGCAGGTGGCATGGAAATCGCCACTAAATTGGGTCATAAAGTTGGTAGAAAAGCCAAAGCAAAAGTCACACTCGTGGATTGTGCCGAAAGCCATGTGTGGAAACCACTGCTTCATGAAGTGGCTACTGGCGCCTTAGATATTGGCATTGATGCAATTAGCTACCGTGGCCACGCCTCAGCACATGGTTACCATTTTCAACAAGGTGCAATGATTGATATTAATCGTGATGATAAACATATTATTTTAGCGCCAATTAATGATGAAAACGGGGATGAACTCTTACCCGCTCGTCATATTCCTTATGACTATTTAGTGATTGCCATTGGCAGCGTAGCCAATGACTTTAATATTCCTGGCGTCAAAGAGCACAGCCTGTTTTTAGATAACACTGAACAAGCGATGCAAATTCGTAAGCTGTTATTAAATAAATTTATGCGCTATGCCAGTCATCATCAACTGGATGATAAAATAAAAATTGCTGTGGTAGGTGCAGGTGCGACTGGTGTGGAAATGTCGGCTGAAATGCATCATGCGGTAGAGCAACTCAGTGGCTTTGGCTATAAAATTGATACCAGTTTGCTGGAAGTTTCCCTCATTGAAGCTGATGAGCGCATTTTACCTAAAGTCGGCAAAGTAGAAATTTCTGACTCAGTGACCCGTGAACTCAAGCAATTGGGAGTGAAGGTCATGACAAACACCCGCATTACACAAGTGACACCAGAAGGCTTATCGACAACAGATAACACCTTGATCCCTGCAGATATGGTTATATGGTCAACAGGTGTTAAAGCACCAAACTTTTTAAATAATATTGGTGGTCTTGAAAGTAATCATATTAACCAAGTGATGGTGAAGCAAAATATGCAAACCACCCTAGACCCCTCAATCTTCTCTATTGGCGATTGTGCAGCTTGCCCACAAGCTGATGGCAGCTGGGTACCTCCACGAGGCCAGTCAGCAAGACAAATGGCATTAATGACAGCTGATAACATTATGTTGATGCTTGCTGGCAAAGATCCTAAAAATGAATACGTTTACAAAGATTTAGGTTCGCTGGTGAACCTGTCGAAGTTCCACACTGTCGGTAACCTAATGTCATTTATGGGTGGCGGGGTTTTGGTTGAGGGTAAAATTGCCCGTTTTGTTTACACCTCACTTTATCGTCGTCACTTAATTGAGCTGCACGGTGTGGTGAAAGGCACCTTAATGATGCTGGCAAAAGGGATCAGCCGCATTATTCATCCGCATCTTAAATTACACTAAAGTGGAATTAGGCGCTTAAGCGCTAACTGATAAAGATAAAACATTAACCTTGCCAGCTTTAGATCAATTAAAGCTGGCAAGGTTAACGCCAGTGAACGACTCTATTGGGGCTAGTTTGCTAAACACTTACCTTTACCGGTACTCGCAATGATTAAACCATCCCCTTAGGCGGCATTCGCTCTAATGCCATGAGGGATCGGTAAACCTCTTTCATTAATGTTCACAAACACAATTTTATCGATATAAGCGATCGGTGCATTGCTAAGGCTATTTCTCACTTTACATCTTAATGTAATAGAACTTTGCCCTAAGCTAATGGCTTCCATACCAAACTCAATCACATCACCCATTTTAGCGGGACTCATAAAATTAATTTCTGACACTAACTTAGCCATTAGCTGCTTACTGTGCATTTGACAGCGGGCAAATATCGACGCTTCTTGATTAAGCCACATCAGTAGCTGGCCACAACATAGACTTTGTTCTGCATTTAAATTTACTGGTTTTACAATATGACGGCCTAAATATTCCATAATATTGCTCCTTGAATTACTATACCACTTTATAGGTAGCAACTTTAAAGCCAACTCTTCAAGCTGTTGAAATAATTAAAAATGATAAAACCATGATTTAAATATGGTCTCTTAACTGCGCCATAATATTACAACCTCAGTACTTGCTTGCACCAAAAAAAAGCACCTCTTGGCAGAAGTGCTTTTAAAGACAATCAATAACTGATTGAGCGCTCATTTATGGGTGCCACATTTGAGCTAAGACAGTTTTATCTGGATTATTTATTATTCAGCTGGACAATTATTTGCTTCAAGGTAGTGATAAAAGTCACAATATCCTGCCGGCTAATATCTTTGTGGGTCACCAAGCGTAATGACGATGACGGACTGATAATGATGCCCTTTTGCGCCAATAGTAAAGCGAGATGCTTGACATCATATGCCTTATCTAAAGATGCAAACACCATATTAGTTTGAACTAAATTGATATCCACTGAAAACTCAGGCATTTCAGATAACAGCTGTGCTAAAAGCGCGGCATTATCATGATCTTCTGCCAACCTATCCACTTGCTCGGTAATAGCCAATTGGGCTGCTGCTGCAATAATACCCGCTTGCCTCATACCGCCACCGAGCACTTTACGCCAGCGTATAGCTTTTTGTATTAAGCGCTCATCCCCAAGCAATATTGAACCTATTGGCGCAGCTAAGCCCTTTGATAAGCAAATTGAAACCGAATCAAAATACTGAGTAATCTCACTAATGGGTATATTTTGTGCCACTGCAGCATTCGCTACGCGCGCGCCATCTAAGTGGATTTTTAAATTATGATTAAAGGCTAATGCTTGGGCATCAGCAAGGTATTTCTGCGGTAACACCTTACCACCAATGGTATTTTCAAGGCTCAATAAACGAGTATGCGCAAAATGAATATCATTAGGCTTAATAGCAGCTTCAATATCTGCAAGTAAAATTGAACCGTCTGGCTGATTGTTTAACGGTTGCGGTTGAATACTGCCCAGTACTGCTGCCCCGCCACCTTCAAATTTATAATTATGAGCCTGTTGACCACAAAGGTACTCATCACCTCGCTCACAATGTGCCATTAAGGCCAATAAATTAGCTTGAGTACCAGAACTAACAAACAAAGCACTATCAAAGCCATATAAGTCAGCAGCCATATCTTGTAAATGGTTTACCGTGGGATCATCACCATAAACATCATCGCCAACCTCGGCATTCGCCATGGCTTTACGCATGACATCTGTGGGTTTTGTTACCGTATCACTGCGAAAATCAATCATATCCACTCTCAATAAACTGGCGCGAGTACTGTTTCTAGTACTGTAAAATTAGCTTATTCTACCCCAGTTATTCGTGCTTAAGCTTGTGCTAGTCGGCAGAAATTTTATTTAATGCCGATAATGCGGCGTCGTAATCTGGATGATTAGCCACCTCAGCTACAAGTTCTTTATATTTGAGTGTTCCGTTCGTATCAATAATCAAAATAGCTCTCGCAAGTAAACCGCGGTCTTTGATCAGTAAACCATATTTATGACCAAAATCTCGCCATACAGCATCTGATAGCACTGTTATTTTATCCACTTGCTCTGCCTGACAAAAACGCTTTTGAGCAAAAGGTAAATCGGTGCTAATAGTTAACATCACCACATTGTCGTTGTATTGACTGACTGATTTATTAAATCGCTTAGTCTGCAACGCACAGACCCCAGTATCTAAGCTAGGCACAGCACTAATTAATACGGTTTTTCCTTTAAAGTCAGCCAGGCTTATGGGCTCGAATATCTCATTAACAAGGGTAAAGTCAGGCGCTTGAGTATTAACGCTTAATTGCTGGCCTACTAACTCCATCGGCTTACCGCCCATAGTAATTGTCGTCACTTCACTGCCAACACTGACATTAGGCAAGGTAAGTGCAATAACCACTGCGACTGAAGATAGAATATTATTGTACATTTTTAACCTCACGAAATCATTGCGATAAAATGGCCATAAAAAAGCCAGCATAATAGCTGGCTTTGTGAACAAAATGCACTAAATAGGCTATTTAGCTGGCATTTCTTTTAAATGTAAATCCATTTGTGGGAATGGAATTTCAATAGCTGCAGCATCTAGCGCATTCTTAATCTGTTCTAGTAACTCAAAATGAGCTGGCCAGTAATCGGCAGTGTTAACCCATGGACGAACCACGAAGTTAATAGAACAATCTGCTAGTTCACCTAGTGCAACAGTGTATGCAGGATCTTTAAGAACATATTGATTATTGTCTAATACAGAAGAGATAACTTTCTTGGTTGCTGCGATATCTGAGGTGTAACCCACACCGATAACTAAATCAACTCGACGTGTTTCTTTAGTTGAGTAATTAATAATAGTGCCATCCATCATCGCTGAGTTTGGAGCAATAATGGTCTTGTTATCGCCAGTACGAAGTTTAGTTGAGAAAATAGTTATTTCTTCAATCACTCCCGCTACACCAGCGGCTTCAACAAAATCACCTACACGACAAGGGCGGAAGATAACCATCAACACACCTGCGGCAAAATTTGACAATGAACCTTGCAGCGCTAAACCTACAGCTAAACCTGCAGCACCCAATACAGCGACTAGTGATGCTGTTTGTACGCCAATTTGACCTAAGGTTGCGATAATCGTAAATACAAATACCACGCCCCAAACCAAATTACCGACAAATGATGCTACGGTTTCATCAATTTTACGGCCCAGTAATAGTTTTGTAGTTAATTTCTTAGCTACGTTAGATAGATATTTACCTACGATAAATATCAAAATGGCCATCACAACTTTTAATCCATAAGTGATTAAAAATTCAGGCGCTTGTGCCATCAAACTCTCGATGCTTTCCATGGTTTACTCCCTTTATTAATAATAATTATTCAAACTTGAATTCAACGCGTCTATTTTTTTGCCTACCTAGCGCGGTACGATTTGTTGATATGGGAGCCAAACTCCCCATACCACTAACTTCTATTACATCGGCATCAATCGCAAACTGCTCGACCAAAATATCTTTAACTGATTGGGCTCTTTTTACTGACAAACTGGCGTTTAATTGCTCACTACCAATGTTGTCGGTGTGACCTAGTAAAGAAATACTAACAAGCTTATTGTCCTTAATGAGCTGGTGCGCCCGCTCAATACTGGGTAATTGCGACCTTAACACCCGAGACTGGCCAAAATTAAAATATATCGGGCTGACGCTCACTAAGCCCAAGCTTTGCTGGCAACCGTTGGCAAGTACAGCTGTATTAATCTGTGTATTGGGACAGGCATCTTTTTTATCTGGTACGCCATCAAGATCACTATCAACCCAAGCAAGCACTGAACTGCTAAAAACTAAGCTGCATAAACAAACAAGTTGTCGATACAAGATCCTGCCTCCGCCATCAAAGTCAGTTAATTACACTCAATGGCCAGACACTTAATATGCAATAAAACTAAAAATTGTTTTTTTGACACTAAAATCCAATGAGTTACATTTTATATACTTGTTAAAAATTTGCAAAGCGTTTACACAATTAAAACAAGTATAGATTCTATTTGTCAGCCCGCTAACCGACCTCATACTAAATAATCGTCACAAATTCTGTTATCCGTTGTTATGGTGACTTTAATAGCATTTGCCAGCTAAAAGCTTGCCAACTAGCACCAAAAAACCAACAAAGGTATCTTTAGCTTGCGGTTAAAAACTGATCCAACGTCTACATTTAGATTCTCAGATCGCCCGCAGCCATTGACTTTTAAGACCTATAAGATGTATATAAGGGTAGCTTTTTATGGTTTTAATCCTTAAAACTTTAAAATGACAACATTTACTATAATAAATAAACAACAAAGTGATTAGATTTAAAGCAACTAAATTGAAACGAGACAGAATGTAATTCTGAAAATATCAATACGTTGAACATAATCACAATTGCAAACAACAATTTCTGTGGCGACAGTGGTCCCGCAGGCAAATCACAAGCTTAAGGTGGAAGACTTAATGAGCAATGCAAAACCACAGGGGACCATGCTTGGTCATCCCAAGGGGCTTTTCCTGCTGTTTACAACAGAACTATGGGAAAGATTCAGTTATTACGCTATGCGTGCCATTTTGGTGCTCTATCTGGTCGATAAAGTACAAACAGAGGGCGGCCATGGTTTAGGTTGGTCCCAAGCAGATGCAATTTCACTTTATGGTACTTTTACTGGTCTTGTATATTTAACCCCACTCATTGGTGGATGGCTAGCCGATGCCTATTTAGGTCAACGTAGAGCAATTATGATTGGTGGCGCCTTAATGGCCGCGGGTCAGTTCCTATTAGCATTACCTCATAGCTGGATCCCTGGTCAAGAAACAATGATGTTCTATATTGGCCTAGGTACACTTATTATTGGTAACGGTCTATTTAAGCCAAATATTTCTACCATGGTTGGTGACTTATACGAAGAAGGCGATCATCGTCGTGATGGTGCATTTACTATCTTCTATATGGGTATTAACGTTGGTGCATTCCTGTCTGGTATTATCGTAGGTTCTGTTGTTGCAGCCTATGATGGCAACTTCCAAATGGGCTTCTTATGTGCTGGTATCGGTATGATATTCTCACTTATCATCCAGTTTATCTTCTCTCAAAAGCTACTTGGTGACATCGGCCGTTACCCTGCTGCAAAGCTTGAAAAAGAAAGAGACGCCGCTGCAGGTAATGTTCGTAAAGAACCTCTGACTAAAATTGAACGTGATCGCATTAAAGTGATCATGGTTATGGGTCTATTTACTATTATTTTCTGGGCGGGCTTTGAGCAAGCTGGTGGTTTACTTAACTTATTCACCCACGACTTTACCGACAGAATGATTGGCGGCTGGGAAGTACCTACCACTTGGTTCCAATCACTTAACGCTATGTTCATTGTTATTTTTGCACCAGTGATTGCTTCTATTTGGGTACGCCTTGGTAAGAATGAGCCTAACTCTCCTGTTAAGTTTGCCTTAGGTCTAGTGTTACTTGGTATTGGTTTCCTATTCATGATCGGTGCAGTACTTGAAATGGGTGGCGATGCAAACGCTAAGTCAAGCATGTGGTGGTTAGTCGGTGCATACTTCTTCCATACCATGGGTGAATTATGTTTATCTCCAATTGGTTTATCAATGGTCACTAAATTGGCTCCTCTGCGTATTGCATCATTAATGATGGGCGCATGGTTCCTATTTATCGCTATTGCGAACAAAATTGGCGGCGTAGTTGGCTCATTTATTGGACATGACGGCGGCAAAGAAGAGCAACTTGCAAACGCAATGGCTATCTTCGCTGGTATCGCGATTACTTCTGCTATTTCAGGTATTATTCTTTACTTCATGGCAGACAAGTTAGTTAGCTGGATGCACGGTGCTGAAGGTCACAACGAAACTGAAGAACAAGCGTTAACTGAAGAAATTGCAGTGACGGCTGAACATGAAGCAATAAAGCATTAATACTTAGCTTTAGTGCATCATGAATTAAAAAACCTCGCCATTTGCGAGGTTTTTTATTTCAGCTTTATTTATCCAATACTGTGTTTATGACGTGGGCAGCTTGCATTTAATCTATTACAGCTTAAGAGCTAACTCCATAAAGCCGCCAGCGGCTAGCGCTTCATCATAGAACAAGCCATTAAATTGGTTATTCAGTAATCGAGCTCGATGATTTGCATCACTGCTGACAATACAGATCTTTTCTTCTGGCAGTAAACTCCTAAACTGCATACTAGGCTTATTCCACTCATCTGAGCCTAGTTGTCGTGAAGGTGAAATCGCCAATGGTGCTAAACCGTTATTATTACGTAAATAGCAACGCAGTCCGCTACCAGCTTGGCCAATCGCAACTCTGAAGTGTTCAAGCTCAACACACACATACACCATATCCACATACAAGTTCAGGCCTGAAGTCACCATACGCTCATTCAAGTAGCTCAGCATATTGTAAGGCTCGATTAAGGTATTACTGACGCCATTACGGTATTGTTTTAATTTTTGGTTAACAAAGCTTCGCATTAATACACAGCCGAATGCGGCGCGATTATCTTCAGGATAAAAATGCGCCATGTACATCATTAAATGCTTATCTCCCACCATAGTGGAATCGATAAAATAAGCACTTACATCACTATTTTTACACAAGCTATAGTGAACATCGGCGTTAGGGTAACCAATATTTGAGGTAGGAAACAATTGCTGCTGCACACTCTTAGCTGCTTCAGCACTGCTTTCCAGTAGGCTAAAGTTATCAGCTAATTCTTGATATGATAAATCTTCGCTCATCTTAGCGGCAGAGTTGATAACTGCATGGCTGTCATTAAAATCAAGCTTATCGGACTGAGCCTGCGGCGCTATAGCTTGTTCAATGGCTTGCTGGATGATAAAAAGATCAGAAACGGGTTTGACTAAGTAATCGCTGGCGCCATAGCGCAAAGCTTCCACGACATCAGCCATCACATTATTACCTGATATGACAATTGAAGGGACTGAAGGGTTTAACTCGATTATCTGTTTAAGCATACCAAGGCCCCCTAAGCGTGGCATGCTTAAATCAGCAATGACGATATCAACAGGCTGTGCTTGAAAGGCTTTGACGCCCTCTTCACCATTTTCTGCTTCAAAAACCACAGCGCCTTGCTGAGTTAAAAAGTCAGCGACTAACTGCCTAAAAACTGCATCATCTTCAACTAATAACACGGCGACATTGGTTAATGCCATAAAACTCCCCCGATAGCACTGCTGTCGAAGAAGCCTCATCGTTCAGCAATATCACTCAAGCTCTAATAAATATTCTTCTAGTAATTCATCATCATCTTGTTTGACTGGCACGTTGCCATCATAAACTTTGTAATCCATATATTGAAAATAGGCTTCTTTGACAAATGTGTATGGATCAAGTGCATTATCTAATAGACGTTCTTGATCGATGGCTGATGCTCGTGAGTCGAGGTTTTTCAAGCCCCACTTAAGGACTGACTGCCATAACAAGAACTCTGACAAAGGAAAGTATAGACTATCAACCCAATCTGAGGCGAGTTCCCTTGTCACATAAGGACCAAAAAAAGGCGCCATAAAATAAGGGCCGTTTGGCACGCCGTAATAACCTAACACTTCATTGAAGGCATCTTGTTTGCGGGTCATGCCCATCATGTCTGCCACATCAATCACCCCAAAAAGTCCTAGAGTGGTATTAACGGTAAATCGGCCACCAGCATTGGCTGCCCAGCCCCACTTACCTTGTAATGCGTTATTCACTAACGAACTTGGTTCTTCAAAGTTACGCACAAAATTATTAACCCCAGACTTTACTGGTGTTGGCAAATAATCATTATATCCATGGGCTATGGGGCGGAAAAAATGACGATCAAGATAGTGGTAATTAAAATCCCACATGGCACGGTTAAATCCCTCTATGGGATCGCGAGGATCATCATAGATGACTTCGACATCAGGCTTGTTTGCCTGCTGAATAGGTTCGGCTTTTAATGAAAAAACACTGCAAGCCATCAATAAAGAAAGCAACAACAATTTATACTTCATACATCTCTCTTTCGGGACAATTCAATACTGAAATACTCTGAGTTAAGGGTCTATTTCAGTCGCGCTAGATTACAAATTCAACTTGTATTCACTTACCAGTAAAGCTTACAGATTAACTCTAGCAAAGATTTACATTGAAGATTAAAGCAAAGGACTATCAAGTCGATACAGTCTGTATAACCTATTCTGTGTAACGCTATTTAAGTTAGCCAAATAAACTTTTAAGATTTCATTTACAGTATTAATTGCGCGAATTTATCACTGTTGATAGTCAAAAATACTACAACTACAACACCTATAGTCAACAATTACGGCTAAGGATACTCAAGGAGTGTAGGAGATCAACGCTTAAATTGTAATAGAACATATTTAAAGGTGATAGTTAGGTAATGGTTTCGTAAATTGTTACGTAAATAGCAATAAACAACTTGAGTGACGATAAAAAAATATGACACAAGGCTTAATCACAGCAAGACTGGCGACAACTGAAGCCTCAAAAATGCGCCACAATTTAACCAGCGCGAATATCGCTAAACCAGCAAGCTTAGTGCCTGTTACGCTGCCATCTTCAATACGGTCATCATCGACAACACAATCATCATCGACACCGCTATTATCAGCTACAAACCAAGCGTCTACAGCCTGCTCATCATCTATACCCCTGTTATCTCAAGATACCAAAAACCATGCCGCGGTTACCTTTGCCGTCGCGAATAAAACATTTCAATTTTCAGCCTGCCATCAAATACAGCAAATCCTGCGTTCTGGTGGGCAGTTAATGTTAAACAATGACACGATAAAGCAATTAACTAAGCTCACTGGTACCGCATCTCATAAACAGGCCACAACGAGCAGTCTCACCAATAAGCAGTTAGTGCTAGTCGCACCTGCGATACAAACTAAGCTGCCTATTGAGCTGCTAAAACTGGCACAAAGCAATAATATTTCATCACCGCAATTATTGGCCTTGGCCGCCAGAGCACAAGGTTACCCGCTACCTGTGGTTGAAATAAAACATAATCACTTGCGCTTTAATACCGGGGCTGAGATTTCAGTGTCAGCATCAGCAAAATTGCCTCAAGGCCAACACCTTGCTCATATCAACCAAGTGGCTGGGAAACCGCTGTTAACATTAACCCCAATATTGCATGTTGCGACTGCTGATTTGTTTGCGATTGACACCAATAGCCACAATGACAACAATCACAATAAGTTAAAGGCGATCTCAGAACATATTGTGGTAAGAAAAGATGAACCGGCCCAATTACTGAGTCAGCTATTAAAAAAGCTTGAGCAACTACCTTTAAGAGCCAGTGTTGAAACCACGGTGACCAATGTAAAACCACCTCAGCAACAGGTAAACTCGCATCAACACGCTGCAAGCTCAACTGTGGCTCAAGTAAACAAAAGCCCCGTTGAAGTACTGAAACAAAATTTACATAAAGCTGGCGCAATGCCACTTAAAAAGGCTTGCAGCAATAATGCAACTAATACCCTTGTCAGTGCTTTATTAGCATTACTGCCGAGCTTAAATCCACGGCCATTAACCCAACTTGCAGATCAAAGCTTATTAAAACAAGAGCTACTGAGCTTAACCAACTTAAATCTGGCCAATACGCAGCAGCTACCCAATACAGCATTAACAGCTGGGGCAATTAGCGCACTATTTCAGTTGCTCATTGGCTTTAAACGCCAAGGCGCTCACACCCAGCTGAGCCAGTCATTGCAGCACTACCTTGATAAACTGCAGCAAAAAGTACTCAACAACACTGACCAAAGCCAATTGCTTTTAAGTGCCTTAGATAAAGCCCGCAGCGTCGAGTCCTTAGGCAAACTAGCCTCTAGCTTTGGCGGATACCAACAAGCGAGTAGCGACGCTAATCAGCATCTCGCTTGGTATATAGCGCTGCCTTACTCCATTGGCCCACGAAAAGAGCAATTAGAGGGCAAGTTTGAACGGGGCTCTTCTAATGATAACAGCGCGATAACAAGTTGGCGGTTGCAATTAAAATTTAATCTGGCTCAGGGGGCTTTATTGGTTAATGCCCATAAGATAGGAGATTTTCTTGATGTTAAATTTACCAGTGAAAATCAAAGCCTGTTAGATAAAGTGAGTGATTTTCAAGCGCTATTAAGCATAAAAATAAATCAGGCAGGCTTTGTCGCGCGAGAGTTCACCACGGTAATTGATAATGTACCCGCAACCTTATTACCAGGCGATCATTATCTAGTAAAAACCAATGCTTAAGATGCACTTTAAGACGTGAAATTAGGAGCAAATAATGACTAAAATTAAGAAAGCGGTCGCGCTAAGCTTTGATGGCATTAGCGCGCCAACGGTCACTGCCACCGGCAAAGATTTGGTCGCCGAGGAGATAATAGCACTAGCAAAAGATGCTAGCGTCTATATCCATCAAGATGAGAATTTAAGTGAATTTTTACAGTTATTAGCACTCGGTGAACAAGTGCCCCAAGAGCTCTACACCTTAATCGCCGAGCTCATTGCATTTGTGTATATGTTAGATGGTAAATTTCCAGAGCAATGGGATAACTTACATCAAAAAATCATTGAACAAGCTTAGCGCTTTCGCAAAATGACGAGCTACTTTTTATGTAAACGGATAATTAATTCCGCTTCTGCTTTAGGTAGTTCACACTCATTAATCAGCTCTTCCACTCCAGCACCTAACCCCACCATTTTTAATGCTCTAGAGTATAATTTAGATTGTGGGTCTTGCTGACTTGCCTCTTCTAGGCGCTGTGATTGTTTAGTTAATTTTTGCTCTAACTCTAAAACACGCTTACCAACACCGATAGTGCCACTGCGTAATTCCTGCAGCTCTCGTTTAACGGTTTCTCGCTGGCGATCATTTTCTTTTACCAACACAGTTAATGCATCTACTTTGCTTTGCAGCTTGCTGGCTCTTTTTGAAAAAAACATCGCTATTGCGGCACAAGTGACAACATAAATAACAATAGTGATAAGCAATTCTTGCGACATTCATACTTCCTGATAAGACTGATTTTTGTCATTAAAACACAAAAGCCAGCAAATAATAATGCTGGCTTTAGTTGAAACGCAAAAAACGCTTATAACTGAGTTATTTCTGCCCACTCATCGTCAGATAGTAACTTATCAAGGTCGACTAAAATCAATAACTCATTATCTCGGTTACTGACTCCCTGAATGAATTTAGCACTTTCTTCAGTGCCGACATTCGGGGCATTATCGATTTCAGAGCGGCGAAGGTAAACCACTTCGGCAACGCTATCAACCAAAATACCAATCACTTGCTTTTCTGCTTCAATGATGACTATTCGCGATGAGTCATCAACTTCTGCAGCATCAAGGCCAAAGCGTGAACGAGTATCTATCACAGTGACGACATTGCCACGTAAATTAATGATACCAAGCACATACATAGGCGCACCGGGAACGGGGGCAATTTCGGTATAACGTAATACTTCTTGAACTTGCATGACGTTGATACCATAAGTTTCGTTATCTAACTTAAAAGTAACCCACTGTAAAACTACATCTTCTTTACCTGCAGCAACCGCTGCTACATTTCTTGAATCTGTCATAAATAACCTCAGACAATCGAATCTTGACAACCTAATCCTGCATCTAGCATTTCAATGAGCGCTTGCACATTTAAAATGCCACACATTTGTTCTTTTACTACGCCGGCAAGCCATGGACGCTTACCCGCTTTTTCACGCCAATTGACATGAGATTTATTAATTTTTACCGCGTTAACTAAGGATTCACATGCCAGTCCCCAGTCACTGTTTTCAAGCATGACGATATACTGATAATCAATAGATTGCGCCATTTCGGTGGTGTACTTTTCTGGCATCACCCAGCGGCAACTATCTACAACATTCACCTTTTGATCTCGACGAGTTTGTACCCCTAAAAACCATTTGGGGCGCCCTATCAGGTGATTAATATGTTCAATTTTTACGATACCGCCCAAACTCACCAATGGCACCGCAAGCGTCAAGCCTGCCACATTGAAAAATAACACCTGAAATTCATCATCTAAAACATCTTGTAAATCTGTGGTGATACTTGGCGGAATCGATGCTAATTCAGCTTTAGCGGGCGACTGACTGACGTCGATAACCGCGGTTTCAACATAAGCTCGCTTATGATTATCTATATCGGCTGAGATTTGAGAATCTTTATTATCCACTACGGATAATTTCGCGGCCAGTGCTGCAGGTTGAGCTATTGGCAGCTTTGCCTGTTGCACCGTACCTTTAAGTACTTGCTTTACCTCAAGTGGAGATTCAACACATTGTTCTGAAGTTGTTGATACTGGTGCTGAGACTACCGCCAATAATTTAGATAAGGCATTTTTATCCACTTGCGGCTCAGCAAATGACGAACTTAAAGATTCACCCAGCGTCGCGACCGTTTGCAAGCGAAGACTTGGAGCCGCCAACTTAGTTGTGGCATGTAAATATTTATCTTCACTATTGTGCAGGGAGCCTTCATAAATTTCTGCAACCTCTGTACTGCTAGTAGAGTCTGTGTGTTGAGCGACTTGTAGTCTGCTGATTGAAGTCTGTTTATTGCAGCTTGTAGCAGCATCTAAAGCCTTATCAGAAGGCTCTTGTAATAATACTGAGAAGAAATCAAAAACAGTTTCATCAACCGATTTTGACATGAGTTAACTCCCTAGACATTAAAAAATCCAGTAAGCGATTATAGGCTTTCATCCCACGGCTGCTGGGCATATGATGGGATAGTGGCACATGGGCTAAACTGGCATCTCTAAATTTAGTATCCACAGGAATAACATCAGGCCATAAAGTTTCTGGATAGCTTAGCTGCAAGGATTGTAACGCTACAGGTGACGCTTTAGTGCGCCGATCATACATGGTTGCTAAAATGGTAAAGCTGTAATCTGTTTTCTTTGAACGCCCCATTAGTGCCATGGTTTTCACCATTCGCTCTAAGCCTTTTATGGCCAAAAACTCAGTTTGAACTGGAATGATTATATGTTCACTTGCCGCCAGAGCATTAACCATTAACACCCCTAAAATAGGCGGGCAATCAATGATAGCAATATCATATTTGTCATCTAGCAAGGCTAATAGGTTACGTAAAACCAGTCCCATCCCTTCTTGATGTCCCAAAGCTCTATCTAATGTGGCTAGCGCCATTGAGGCAGGAATAAGATCTAAACCATCAATTGAGGTCGGCACAATATGCTTTTCAACATCCGCTAAAGATAACGGCTTATGCGCCAAAAAAATATCGTAAAGTGAACTGGGGATTTGCTCAGAATCAATCCCTAAATAATAACCTAGCGATGCATGAGGGTCTGTATCAATCATCAATACCCTTTGACCACGCTTAATTAACGCGCCAGCAAGGCTGGCAACCGTAGTTGTTTTACCTACGCCGCCTTTTTGATTTGCGATTGTCCAAACTTTCAAATGACGCCTCACAGCTTTATTATTGTTATGATTCAATTGATTATTAACTGACTACACTAGATTACAATCTGCTCTAAAGTGAGTCTGATTCACGGGTGGTTATCCTGATCCCACCATGGGGTAAGGGGATTACTTTTACCCCTTGAGCGTTTTCAAGCGTTTGTATATTCTGCTGTTCCTTTGGCTGAAAGTGCTGGTTATTTTCAGCTGTCGTTCCAGGCCCTAGGCTTAATGTCACCGCTTCACCATTCGCCGCCTTTTGCACTAATGCTTTGGTGGGTTCTGGATGTTTTCCAAGCCAAGCAGCAATGTCCGCTGCCTGCTCATCAGGCACCATTAACAACACTTGCGATGCTTTTAGTTGCGCAACTTGTTGAGACAATTCGCGGTTAGTTTTTGCCGCCTCAAAATATAATCCTGCCAGCGTAATAACCGCGATAATCAATAAAAACACCACTGACATTTGTTGGGTGTTCATTGCCTTGTTGACCTTAGCCACGGGCCGTCTCTTTGATAATGGACTCCGCCATACTGTCGATAGCAATGGAATGAGTTGATAAACCTGCTACGGTAACCGCTTGCGGCATACCATACACCACACAACTAGCTTCATCTTGTGCCCAAATCGTTGCTCCAGCGGCTTTCAGCATTCTGGCGCCTTCTCTGCCATCTGCGCCCATACCGGTAAGTACAACCGCTAATACATCACCGCCAAACACTTTTGAGGCTGATGCAAAGGTAATATCCACACTGGGTTTGTAGTTCATCTCGGCATTACCGGCGATAACTTTTAAACGTCCAAATGAACCACTTCGCTCCACCATCAATTGCATGCCACCTGGGGCTAAATAAGCACAACCGGGTTGCAGTACATCCCCATTTTGCGCTTCTTTTACCGTAATCTGACATAAGCTATTTAAGCGACTGGCAAAAGCAGGCGTAAACGCAGCCGGCATGTGCTGAATAAGTAATATTGGGTGTGGGTAATTTGCAGGAAATGCCGTTAAGACTTTTTGCAGTGCAACAGGCCCACCCGTTGAAGTGCCTATCAGCAAGGCTTTATATTTTTTACCGCTCGCTCTAATGGCGCTGGCAGAACACACGTTTTGGGCGCTACTGGCCTGTGAATTATTCGCTTGCGAGCGATTATTTAAGGCCGGTTTCGATGCTAATGTGGTTCTCAAGCTTGCAGGGTTAGCTGCATCTGCTGCATTTCGAGCTGTAACCGTTCTTGGTAATGGCTTATATAATCGTCTTCTGCCTAAGGTTTTAACCCTTAGTTGCAGTAGCTTAATGGCCTCTTCTTTTTTAGAGGCTATATCTTCAAAGCGTTTCGGTAAAAAATCCAATGCGCCGGCATCAAGCGCATCAAGCGTCGCTTTAGCGCCATCATGGGTTAAAGACGAAAACATCATTATCGGTGTTGGGTTAGTTGCCATTATTTTACGCACAGCAGTAATGCCGTCCATCACTGGCATCTCGATATCCATGGTGATGACTTGTGGCTTTAATTTCTCAGCCATGTCGATGGCTTCTTGGCCATTGACTGCAACACCCACCACTTCGAGGTCGTCATCTTGATTCACTATTTCGCTGACTCGACGTCTAAAGAAACTTGAATCATCAACAACTAAAACTTTGGTAGCCATTTCATTCCTTATCAATTGGAATTTTATCTTTTACTTTTGGCGTAATATTTTAATAAACCCGGTACATCAAGGATCAATGCAATACCTCCATCGGAGGTAATTGTTGCCCCTGCCATACCCGGCGTACCTTGCAGCATACTGCCTAAAGGCTTAATCACAACTTCTTCTTGACCGATTAATGCATCAACCACAAAACCAATTTGCATGGTTCCAAGTTGCACAATCACTACATGGCCTTGCTTTTTATCGCCATGAGTAAGCGTGGTCTTGTTGCGATGTAACCATTGCTCTAAATAAAACAGTGGCACGGCTTTATCGCGCACTATGACCGTGAGCTGACCATCGACAACATTAGTTTTAGTTAAATCGAGGTGGAAAATTTCATTAACGCTTGAAAGCGGTAAGGCAAACACCTGCTTAGCAACATCCACCATTAATGTGGGCATAATCGCTAATGTCAGTGGCACTTTAATTTCTAAAATGGTGCCTTGGCCTTTTACCGAATCAATATGCACTGTGCCGTTTAATTGGCTGATGCGGGTTTTCACCACGTCCATTCCAACGCCGCGGCCTGAAATATCTGAAATTTCAACTTTGGTTGAAAAACCTGGGGCAAAAATTAAGTTATAAGCTTCATTATCAGTCATTCTTGCGGCTGATTCTTCGTCTAGAACCCCGCGGCTAATGGCGATTTCTTTTAGCTTATCGGCATCCATCCCTGCGCCATCATCTTCAATTTTAAGAAGAATATGGTCGCCTTCTTGGCTTGCAGAAAGAGTTATCGTACCGGTTCTTGGTTTGCCATTCGCTTCGCGAGTAATAGGCATTTCAATGCCATGATCAACCGAGTTACGTACTAAATGGACTAATGGATCTGCCAGTGCTTCAACTAGATTTTTATCAAGATCGGTATCTTCACCTACCATGATTAAATCAATTTCTTTATTCAGTGTTCTGGCTAAATCGCGAACCACTCTTGGGAAGCGGCCAAATACTTTCTTAATTGGCTGCATGCGGGTCTTCATTACCGCGCCTTGTAGGTCGGCAGTAACCAGATCTAAATTGGCAAGTGCTTTCGACATTTCTTCATCATCGCGAGAAATACCTAAACTCACTAAGCGGTTTCGTACCAGCACCAGCTCACCAACCATATTCATAATTTGGTCAAGGCGCGAAGTATCAACCCTTACGGTGGTTTCACCCTGTGGCATGGCACCTTGGGTTTTAGCAGGTTCTGCTTTTTTTACTGGCGCGGCAGCTTTAGTGGCTGGCACTGGTTTTGTGTCTGTCGCACTTGGCTGTGCTGGCGCAGCTGTGTTTGAGACGGCTTTTGATGGCGCAATATCTGCGGGCATTGAAACGGGAGTTGCAGGAGTTGCGGGAGTAACTGCTGAAGGCGCTAGGCTAACAGCCTGAGGAGCGGCACCTTTACCATGTAATTCGTCTAATAACTTTTCGAACTCATCGTCGGTAATATCATCGCCATCAACAATTGGATCTTGTTCTATTACCGCAGGTTTTACTTCTGCAATTGGGGTACTCGCGGCTTTAAAACTACCAGCGCCGTGCAATTCATCCAGTAAGGCTTCAAACTCATCATCACTGATTTCATCACTGGCAACAGCAGTGTCACCATTAGCGACTGAAGCACTCGAGGTATCATCAATAAGGTCTTTTGTTGAATTAGAGGTAGGACTGTTTCCTGCGCCATGAAGTGCATCGAGTAAGGCTTCAAATTCACTCTCGTCGATATCATCAATAGAGCCCACTGATGCTTCAGAGTCTGCAGCAATCGGCTCAACTTCAGCTAAAGTCTCTTCAATTAAAGTCTCTTCAATTAAAGCCTCTTCAATTAAAGCCTCTTCAGCAATTAACGCGTCTTCGGGCGTGCTGGCAAGCTCTGAGGCTAATGGCGCTCCAGAACTTAACAGCTTTAAACGAGCTAATAAGTCGGCGTCGGCATCATCTTGTGGCTGACCTTGCTGGGTCTGTGCAAACATCGAATTAATCGCATCAACAGCTTGCAAAATGATGTCCATCAATTCGGCATTTACTTGACGCTTACCCGTTCGCAGTAAGTCAAAGGTATTTTCAGCTTCGTGGCACACATCGACCATAGGGCCTAAGCTCAAAAAGCCTGCGCCACCTTTTACAGTATGAAAACCTCTAAAAATCGCATTCAGTAAATCAGCATCATCAGGATTATTTTCAAGAGCGACGAGTTGCTCTTGTAGAAGCTCTAAAATTTCACCAGCTTCAATCAAAAAGTCCTGGAGTATCTCTTCATCAACATCAAAAGACATTAAATTTGACTCCTAATTAGAAACCCAGACTTGATAGCAGATCATCCACTTCATCTTGGCCAGTCACCACGTCTTCGCGGGTGTCAGCATTTAAGATAGGGCCTTCTGCTTCAATTTTATTATCATCAATGACTCGATCCGAGTCGGCTGCATTTTCGCCAAAGATTGTCAGCATAGACACTAAACTGCTTTCAACTTCGATGACTAAGTCAATAACTCGGCGGATCATTTGGCCAGTCAAATCTTGAAAATCTTGCGCCATCAATATTTGATTGAGCAGTTCTCTTAGTCGATTTGAATCATGTTCGCTATGGGACATGATATGTTGAACGTCATGACACAAGGACTTAAATTCCACTAAGGAAATGTCCCTACGCATCAATTTGTCCCACATTGGCGTGACCGATTGAATGTTATTTATTATTGTATCGGCCAAAGGTAAACATTCTTCAACTGCATCCATGGTTTTATTTGCAGCTTGCTCTGTCATATCAATGACAAAGTTGAGTCTTTCTTTTGCATCGGGTATTTCATGGTTAGCAAGTTCAACCAGACGGGTATCCAATTGAAAGTCATTTAGTGAACTGTGTAACTGACGGGTCAGCTTGCCAACTTCATCAAACAGTTCACGTTGTATTGGCACTGACAGGTCACGAATGACCGCATCAGCTTGCTCTTGTTGTCCATCTTCAAGCAATTTAACAAGTTGCTGGGCTTGCTCAAGATCTATGAGCCCTGATATTGCTGCCTGCATAACTTATCCTTTGCTTAGGCTAAACGTTCAAAGATTTTATCGAGTTTTTCTTTTAACGTTGCTGCGGTAAAAGGTTTAACCACATAGCCATTAACGCCAGCTTGCGCTGCGGCAATAATTTGTTCACGTTTTGCTTCTGCTGTTACCATTAATACTGGCAAGTGTTTTAATGAATCGTCAGCTCTAATGGCTTTTAACAAATCAATCCCTTGCATACCCGGCATATTCCAATCGGTTACGACAAAGTCAAAATCGCTTTTTTGTAACATCGGTAGTGCGGTATTGCCATCATCTGCTTCTTGAGTATTATTAAATCCCAAGTCTCGCAACAAGTTCTTTATGATACGTCTCATTGTTGAAAAATCATCAACAATCAGTATCTTCATATTCTTGTCCAAGGTTTCCTCCGGTGAGCTTAATTCGTTGCTCTTATTAGTAATTATACCTGTGTCCAATGCTTGAGTTTGCCTTTGAGACGCAGCATTGCCTGACTTAAAATCTGGCTAACACGCGACTCGCTGACCTCAAGAACGGCACCGATTTCTTTTAAATTTAACGCTTCGTCATAATATAGCGACAAAACTAGCGCATCTCTTTCGGGTAATGTGGTAATTGCTTGTGCTAATGCCGATTTAAACTGCACTTCGGCTAAAGAATCAAAACTTTCATCCTCAGTTAATTCATCAGACACAATCACATCTTCTGAAACACCTAAGTCTTCAATCCCAATAACTTTTCCTACTGAAACATCGTTTAAAATATGGTGATACTCTTCAAGAGATATTTCCAATTTTTCTGCGATTTCAGTATCTCTGGCATCACGACCTAATTCTTGACCCAGTTCATCGATAACTTGTGCAACACGGCGTTGGTTACGATGTACCGAGCGCGGCACCCAATCACCACGGCGAATTTCGTCGATCATCGAACCACGAATTCGGATCCCAGCAAAGGTTTCAAATTTGGCGCCTTTAGAGCCATCAAACTTTGATGATGCTTCCAGCAGCCCCATCATCCCAGCTTGCAATAAGTCATCAAGTTGTACCGATGCTGGCAGCCTTGCCAACATATGATGTGCAATTCTTTTTACCAGCGGTGCATACTGTTCAACAATTGAGGTTTTATTATCAAACTGAGTATACGCGGCGGCTTTATTCACTCGGTGTATCCTCTTTTACTTCTTTGCGCTGAACAAGACGTTCAACAAAGAACTCTAGATGACCACCAGGCTGCTGTGGCACAGGCCAGCTCATGATTTTATTGGCTAAACCGTGGTAAGCAATGGCTGCTGGTGATTTTGGAAATGCTTCCACAACCAACTTCTGCTTACGTACTGATTTACGTAAATTTTCATCAAATGGCACTGTCGCAACAAGCTCTAAAGCCACATCTAAAAATCTATCGGTTACTTTACTTAACTTGGCGAATAACTCCATGCCTTCTCGCAAACTGCGCACCATATTTGCCACAATTTTGAAGCGGAACACACCGTGCTCACGACTTAATATTTTGATCAGGGCATAGGCATCGGTTATTGATGTCGGTTCATCACAAACTACAATCAATACATCTTGTGAGGCACGGGAAAAACTCAGCACCATATCAGAGATACCCGCTGCGGTATCAACGATTAAAATATCAAACTGGGTTTTCATATCGCTAAAGGCACGAATTAATCCAACATGTTGCGCTTGGGTCAATTCCACCATCGCTTGAGTGCCTGATGTGGCAGGTACAATACCAATGCCTTTCGGGCCTCGAACAATAATGTCGTCTAATTCTGCTTCGCCAGATAATACGTGAGATAAGTTTTTCTCAGCTCGAATACCTAACATCACATCAACGTTGGCGAGTCCTAAATCGGCATCGAGTACTAAAACCCGTTTGCCTTTCTCAGCAAGTGCTACCGCGGTATTAATCGACACACTGGTTTTACCCACGCCGCCTTTACCACCGCTGACTGCAATTACTTTTACTTTATCGTTATTTGGTTGATTCATCATACGTAAACCACTTGCTTGATCTCGGGTCATATCTTTACTCGAATGCATAGGCCATGTCATTTGACCACGCAGTGTCAGGTGACGTTTGAGGTTTTGTTTCGTTAAGTGCTGCTAACGCTTGTCTTGCTAATGAAAGCGTATCGGCAACCTGCATATCTTCTGGAACACGTTGCCCATCAGTAACATAACTTAGTGGCAACCCATTTTGGATTAATACACTTAATGCGCCAGCAATAGATACTGACTCATCTAATTTTGTCAGTATACACCCAGATAACGGGATTCTTTTAAAATGTTCTACGGCATCGAGTAACACTCTTCGTTGAGAGGTTGCCGACATCACCAAATAACTACGAATGGGTATTCTGGTGTTTGCCATCAAATCATCTAACTGCTGATAAAGGCGTAAATCTCGTTGCCCCATACCCGCAGTGTCAATCAATACTAACTTACGATTCTTAAACTGATAAAGAATTTGTTCTAATTCAGTTAAATCATGTGCTTGTTTAACTGGACAGCCCATTATTTTGCCATAAGTTGCCAATTGCTCAAAGGCTCCAATACGATAATGATCTGTGGTAATTAACGCAACTTGTTCTGGGCCATGATGAGCGGCAAATCTGGCAGCAATTTTAGCCAATGAAGTGGTTTTGCCGACACCAGTTGGACCGACAAATGCGACTACGCCACCAGTGCGCACAATATCGTCACCTTGGTTATCGAGCAGGTTGGCCAAACTTTGGGGTAAGGCTCTGACTAAATCGGCGGGAGAAAACTGCTGACTTAGGCTGGATAACTTGGCAGCGACAGCAGGCGAGAACTCTGCGGCAATTAATTTGCTTTCAAGCATCGCGCCCACAGGATCGGTGCGTTTTTTCTGTTCTTTCATTAATGAAGAAACTTGATGAGTTAGCAAACCACGCAGTGACGCCATCTCTTCGCGCATTGCTTCCATTTCAGCTGAATGACCTTTATTTGGAGATCTAGACGGCTCAATGTGTTGCTGATGCTGTCTTGGTTCTTTAGCTGCAGGTTTGCTTGCTTCTAACTGTTTAGCCCAATCTGGTAATTCCGGCTCTTCATGTTGCTGGGAAATTTGTTGCTGCAGGCGGCTATGCTGCTTTTCTAATAACGCCTGTAATGAATCAGCTACTGGCGGTGGGCTGACTTTAGTGTGTGCTTTAATAGCAGGTTTATTAGCACCAATTGACACACGGTCTTCAGTCACATTCATAAAGGCTGCAACGGGCGATTTTACTGCAACATCAACTTTAGGCTCATCGTAGTCAACTGCTGCAACAATTTCGATGCCACCAGTTACTTTCTTATTCGACATGATCACCGCGTCAGAGCCCAAAGTCTCTTTGACTTGAGCTAATGCTGAGCGCATATCCTTGGCAAAAAATCGTTTAATTTTCACTACGTACCTCTTTCAAACTGAAAGTCATTGCTATTGCCCAACTGCAGATACTATGCGTATTTGCTTTTCATCGGGTATTTCTTGGTAAGAAATAACCCGTAAATTAGGAATGGTGTATTTCACAAACCGCGACAAAGTTGACCTAAGCATGCCTGATGTCAATAAAATGGCTGGTTGACCGACCATTTCTTGCTTCTGAGAAGCATCTAATAATGACTTCTGCATACGTTCTGCAAGGCCTGGCTCAATATTGGGCCCTTCACCGCCGGTTGCCTGCATAGACTTGTGCAACATCTGTTCCAACTCTGGCGCCAATGTTATGACAGGGATTTCCAATTCGGGCCCAGAGATCTCTTGCACTATCATTCGTTTCAAGGCAATACGTACTGCAGCGGTTAACACTTCAGTATCATTACTTTTGCTGCCGTATTCTAACAGTGTTTGCACGATTGTGCGCAAGTCTCGGATAGAAACTCCTTCATTAAGAAGGTTTTGCATCACTTTTACCACTGAACCTAGCGGCATAACGTCTGGTATAAAGCCATCCACTAACTTCGGCGAGTTTTTCGATAGCATATCCATTAACTGCTGCACTTCTTCATAGCCCAATAATTTAGCCGCATTATTGGTCAGTAACTGGCTTATATGAGTAGCAACAACAGTCGCGGTATCAACCACGGTATAACCTAATGTTTGCGCATGTTCACGTTGTGCTGGAGCTATCCAAACGGCTTCTAAACCAAAAGCTGGATCTTTGGTCTCTATGCCATCAAGCTTGCCGTAAACCTGACCTGGATTAATCGCTAACTCGCAATCATGTCTTACTTCTGCTTCGCCAACTACCACGCCCATTAAGGATATTTGATAGCAGTTGGGGGATAAATCTAAGTTGTCACGAATATGCACTGCCGGTACCAAAAAGCCCAATTCCTGCGATAATTTTTTACGTACCCCTTTAATTCGACTGAGTAACTCGCCGCCTTGACCTTTATCTACCAGCGGAATAAGTCGATAGCCCACTTCAAGGCCAATGGTGTCTACATGATGTACATCTTCCCAGCTTAGCTCTTTGGGCTCAGCCTCTTTGACATCGCTTGGGCCTTTAACTGCTTTTTCTAGCGCAAGGGTTTTATTGTCGTTATTGCGTTTATAAATAAAGTAAGCTGCGCCTGCGGTAATAAATGCAAACGTTAAAAACGCGAAATGTGGCATACCAGGTACAACACCCATAACAAAAAGCACGGCTGATGCAATGGCCATAGACTTAGGACTATGGAACATTTGGCTGATCATCATCCCGCCCATATCGCCAGACTCATTTTGGCGCGTCACCATCAAGGCGGCGGCGATAGATAAAAGCAATCCGGGTATTTGCGCCACCAAACCATCACCAATGGTCAGTAAGGTATAAATCTCCACCGCGCTTGAAAAATCCAAGCCGTGCTGCACCATGCCGATGACAAAACCGCCAAGGATATTAATCACCAGAATCATAATCCCAGCAATAGCATCCCCTTTCACAAATTTTGACGCACCGTCCATCGCGCCATAAAAGTCAGCTTCTTTCGTCACTTCAGCACGGCGAATACGTGCCTGATCTTGAGTTAATGTACCGGCATTTAAATCGGCATCAATGGCCATCTGTTTACCCGGCATGGCGTCCAAGGTAAAACGTGCGCTCACTTCTGAAATACGCCCCGCACCTTTGGTTACTACGGCAAAGTTGATGATGATCAGGATTAAAAACACCACTAAACCCACAGCATAGTTACCGCCAATCACCACCGAACCAAAGGCTTCAATCACTTTACCCGCGGAGTCACCACCGTTATGCCCCTCAAGTAACACTATTCGTGTTGAGGCCACATTCAATGCTAAGCGTAATAAGGTGGCCACCAGTAAAACAGTCGGAAATGCGGCAAAATCTAGTGGGCGATCACTATAAATAGCGACAAGTAACACGATTAAAGCGAGGGAAATGTTAAAGGAGAATAGAATATCAAGCAGAAATGGCGGCATCGGCAATACCACCATACCTAATGCAGCCAGCACCAATAAAGGGGTACCAATACCTTTGAATGTGCTAAATCGTATTTGCTTTGCTTGACCTAGCGCTGTCTTTACATCCATTAACCGTAAACCCTTTCGTAATATTTTTGACGCTGACATCAGCGAAATGCAATTACTAAGCCAAGCTATTAGTTAATAGCATCTGTTGCGGTTTGAGTGCCTAAAAACACCGCAGCTAATGTTTTAAATCATCCGGAATAGGTTGATTAAGCGGAATAGGTTTTGGACGTTTACCGCGACCCTTTTGGTATTGTTTTAACTGAAATACGTAAGCTAAGATTTGTGCAATGGCGGTAAATAGTCCTTCCGGTACCTGTTGGTCAATTTTAGTTGTATGATATATGGCTCTGGCTAGCGGCGGCGCTGATACAATTGGCACTTCGTGCTCTCGGGCTATTTCGCGAATTTTAAAGGCCACATCATCAACCCCTTTTGCCACTAAAAATGGCGCAGATGAACGACTAGCATCATATTTTACTGCCACAGCGTAATGCTCTGGGTTAACCACAATCACATCGGCATTGGGCACTTCAGACATCATGCGTTTATTGGCCATCTCATGCTGCAATTGCCTAATACGGCCTTTTACTTCAGGCTTACCTTCAGAGTCTTTATACTCGTCTTTAACTTCTTGTTTGGTCATTTTAAGCTGTTTATTGTGGTTCCATATTTGAAATGGCACATCAATCACCACAATCAATAGCATTGATGAACACAATAAAATAAACATCCATACCAATAGATCCAGCGCGTGGTAAATATTTCCCGGTAAATGACCCATAGATAAGGTCAAAATATCGTAAAAATAAAACGACAATAAAAAATACGCCGATATTGCCACCACCAAAAATTTAGCAATACCTTTAGTTAGTTCAACTAAGGCCTGGGTGCCAAACATTCTTTTAAAGCCTTTAGCAGGGTTCATTTTACTGCCCTTAGGCATAAAAGCTTTAACCGAAAAAGTAATACCGCCTAAGACAATATTGCCAAGGAAGGCAATAAAGGCGAGAAAAGCAATGAAACTGAATAATGGCCAAGCAAGCTCAGCGCCAATAACCCCCCAAACTAGGAACATAGAGTTGGTGTCATAGATCTGATCCCGCTCCATGGTGAGCATTTGCGTCATCACGCTGTGTAAGCTGCGCGCCAGATCTTGGCCAACAAACGCAAACCCCACAGCAGATGCTAATAATACTGCTGCGGTTCCTAACTCTTTAGAGCGGGCGACCTGACCTTTTTCACGGGACTGTTCCAGTCGCTTGGCGGTGGGGTCCTCGGTGCGTTCTTGACCGGTATCTTCTGCCATCTTGTCCCTACTGGCTTATGGAACCGTCAATGTGACAGGTCAGTTGTAAAATATCACACATCAGCAGCTGGGCTTGCAGCCACACCTGATCAAAATGAGACATGATAGGGCCTAGGGTCAGCCAGAGAATAAATAAGCCACTGACCATAGTCACTGGAAAACCGATGGCAAAAATATTCAACTGCGGTGAAGCCCGGGTCATTACTCCAAACGAGAGGTTAATAAGCAATAATGCCACAATCGCTGATATTGACATGGTTAACGCCGCGCCAAACATATAACTGCCAAACTCGGTAAGTTTTTTATAATTGGCAATGCTAAAGCCTTCGGTTGAAACCGGAATGGTTTCAAAGCTGGCCACCAGCATTTTAAACATCAATAAATGACCATCTACACTTAAAAAAATCAAGGTCGCCAGCAATAAAAAGAAGTTACCCACTACCGGGGTTTGCTCACCGGAGCCTGGGTCCACCATGGAAGCGAAGCCTAAACTGGTTTGCATACCAATAATTTGCCCTGTTAATACAAAAGTTTGCATCACTAAAATGGTCACAAAACCAATAGCTGTGCCCACTAAAATCTGCTGAGCTGAAACAAATACTGCAGTTAATGAAAATAGCTCCACATATGCTGTTTTTGGCAGTACCGGCGCAACGGCAATGGTGATGGCCATCGCCAATAATAAGCGGATCCGCGACGGAGTCGTATTGGCGCCAAAGACCGTCATTACCATTAGCATTGAAGAAATACGAAACAGCGGCCAAATATAGGCGGCAATGGTTTGGCTAATTTCCTCGAACAGAATATCCAATGACCTAACCTATAACCTGCGGGATCATATCCACCATATTATAGAAAAAATCCATCATGGTTTGCACCAGCCAATGGCCTAAAAACATCAGTGAAAACAGGGTCATTAATAGACGCGGTAAGAAACTTAAGGTTTGTTCATTAATGGAGGTGGCAGCCTGAAACACCGCCACAATCAAACCGACAAATAAACCCGGTAAGATAATAGCCGAGACAATGAGCACGATAACGGAAAGCGCCTCACGAAAAATATCAATCAATGACTCTGGTGACATTAGCCCTGCTCCCTAAACCTAAGTGCCGAAACTACTGGCCAAGGTGCCCAGTACTAAGCCCCAACCATCAACCAAAACAAACAGCATGATTTTAAAGGGCAAGGACACAATCATCGGCGATAACATCATCATACCCATTGCCATCAAAATACTGGCGACCACCAAATCCAATACCAAAAATGGCACAAATAACATAAAGCCAATTTGAAACGCGGTTTTAAGCTCACTGGTGATAAACGCTGGTATCAAAACGCTCATCGGAGCCAGCTCAGGGGAAGTGATATCGGTATAACCTGAAATTTCGACAAAGGTTTCTAAATCTGTGGTTCTGACTTGCGCCAACATAAACTGCCTTAAGGGCTCTTTACCCACTTCAAAGGCTTGCTGCATTGTCAGAGTTTCATTCATGTAAGGTTTTACCGCTTCAGCATGAATTTTATCAAATACTGGCGCCATGATAAAAAAGGTCATGAACATGGTAATGCCAATGAGCACCTGATTTGATGGGGTTTGCTGCAAACCTAATGCTTGGCGCAAAATTGATAGCACCACGATGATGCGGGTAAATGAGGTCAGCATTATTACCATTGCTGGAATAAAGCTCATGGCCGTCATTAGCAGTAAAATCTGCATAGTGACTGAATATTCGGTACTGCCGTCAGCCCCTGCAGTCACTGTCACTGCTTTTAGTAAGCCATCTTCTGCAAAACTAACAGGCGTGAACATTAATCCAGCCAACAAAGCCAGCACTATCCATCTTTTCATGATTGCAGATCCTTGGCCTTGACTGTTGCTTGCGCTTTGGCTTGCTTGAGACGAGTGGCAAAACTAGTGCTTTCTATTTCAACGTTTGTGTCTAGCTTATCAATAAGGTTAACTTGCTGTGAGGTCACCCCTAACAGATATTGCTGACCTTCAAGCTCAACCAGAACCAGCTTTTCTTTTTGACCAAGTGGCGTCATGGCAATGGTTTTTATCACCCCTTGATTTGACTGCACTAAGTTTAATTTTTTGACAATAAATGCCAGTAAAAAGATGATGGCGATAACGAGAATAAGCCCGCCCACCATGCTTGAAAGCGCAGCCACATTTGATGTTTCTGGGGCTTTAGACACGGTTGTGGCAACTGCGGTTGTTGCCGTGTCAGTAAGCGCAGAGCTAGCTAACGCTAGCGAGGAGAACACATTCAACACAGGGTTAAATCCTTAATGCTTGTTCGATTACTTTAACTTCTTAATGCGTTCTGTTTGGCTAATCACATCTGTCAGACGAATACCAAACTTGTCATTCACCACAACCACTTCGCCATGAGCGATAAGCGTGCCATTTACCATCACATCAAGGGGCTCACCCGCCACCCGATCTAGCTCGACCACCGAACCTTGGTTCAGTTGCAGCAAGTTACGAATACTAATAAAACTGCGACCGACTTCCATCGAAATCGTTACCGGTATATCCATAATGGCATCGAGCTTTTCAGCTTGATCATGCGAGATTGGCGCGGCTTCATCTACCAGTTCATCAAGGGCGACTTGTTCAGCTTCTTTTGCTTCTTCAAGTGCCTGCTCTGCCATTGCTGCAGCCCAATCATCGGTATCACTCATTTATTTCACCTTAAAATTCTGACATGTTATCCGTTAAACATTCACGGACAATAATTATTAAATCTATAAATTATTATTAATTTCAGCACCTTGTTTAAAAAAACTTTTTAAAAAAGATTGTTAAAATAAAACTTTTTTTGAAATAAGCCTGTCTATAGCACAGTAAGATCGCGGGCTTTGCCTTTACGAGTAATTAGCTGTAATTCTGATTTCGCCGTTTCAGGCCTTGGAATAACTTCGCTAATTTTTAATGCCAGATTTTCGCGGGATTGACCTAGCTTACAGCGGTAAGTCGGTAAGTCCTCAACTCGCATCATCACATGCTCAGGCAGCTCAATAGGAATAATATCCCCAGCTTTAAAGCCCATCACATCTCTTAATGTCACTTCATGCTCAATGATGTTGGCATCAATCCCTACTTGCACATCCATGATCTCATCACGTAATGCTTGTCCCCAACGCATATCAGTATCTTGTTTATCACTTTGAACACCGGCATCAAGCAGCTCACGAATAGGCTCGATCATCGAATATGGCATGGTGATATGAAAATCACCGCCGCCGCCATCCACTTCAATATGAAAAGAGTTAATGACCACCACTTCTGTTGGGCTAACAATATTGGCCATGGCAGGGTTGACCTCTGAGTCTAAATACTCAAACTCAACATCCATTACTGGTGCCCAGGCATCTTTATAATCTTCAAAAATGATTTTCAATAGCAGCTGGACGATACGACGCTCTGTGGGAGTAAACTCACGCCCTTCAATTTTTGCATGAAAGCGGCCATCACCACCAAAAAAGTTATCCACCAAAATGAAGACTAACCTTGCTTCCATGGTGATAAGCGCCGTGCCTTTTAACGGACTAAAGCGCACCATATTCAGGCTGGTTGGTACGAATAGGGTATGAACGTACTCACCAAACTTAAGCATTTGCACGCCGTTAATAGACACTTCAGCAGCACGGCGCATCATGTTAAACATGCTGATGCGTAAGTGACGAGCAAAACGTTCATTTACAATTTCAAGGGTTGGCATTCGCCCACGAACAATGCGATCTTGAGAGGAGAAATCATATGCTCTGGTTTCATCAGTATCATAAATATCATCTTCATCAACATCGTCGACGCCATGGAGTAGCGCATCAATTTCGTCTTGGCTTAATAAATCACTCACATCATCACCTTGGATTTTTCATGGCGTTATTGCATTACAAAACCAGTAAAAAGTACTCTTTCAACGACTTTTTGGCCGGTTATGGGTTGCAATGTATTTTGAACATTTAATAGGGCTAATTGGCGTAATTCATCTTTACCCGCTTGGGTACTTAGCTTTTGTACATCTGCTGCGCTAAATGTGTTTAAAAGCGCATGTTCAATTAAAGGAATGTGCATTTTTGCAGTAACGCCGTCATCGCCTCGCACCATTAACTGCACTTTTATTTCAACTAAACGTGAACGATTAGCACCCGCTAGATTGAATAAAAATGGTCTTGGCATACCCACATAATTTGCCTTACCAGTAGCAGCATCAGTTACTACAGTTGCAGTACTTATGTCAGTTGCAGGTGAGTTTGCAGTCGCTTTCGCATTGTCGCCAATAAAAAACAGCACTGTCACAGCAATGCCTGCCAGCAGCAACATGCCAACCACCAAAAAAATAATCATTTTATTGATACTTTTTGGTGGGTTCTGGGTAGTTAATTCTAAAGAAGCTTCTTCTGGCATAAATGATTCCATCACGCTGTTGTTATTATTGTGTTAACTAAGTTTCAGCTTAGTTTTTGATTTTGCGATCATTAACCCATAGGTTACCGACTTAAGCGTAATAATCTATAGCTGAACTGCCACTCATGGCATGTTTTGTGACTATCTCAAGTTCTTGTGCTGAAATTTCATCCAAAAGCCTGTCATTACTAGCACTCGACTCATCATAATCAGCGTTTTTCTGCTGTTCGCCGTCTTGAGAAACATGACTGTCAGCCAATTGCAGCCCTTCTTCTGCTAGCATTTCCCGTAGCCGCGGAATAGCTTGCTCCAATAGGTCTCGGGTTTGTGTCTGCGCCACTTGAAATTGCACTTGGGTTTGATCGCCATTAACTTGAACTCTGACCACCATATGGCCAAGCTCTGCCGGATCTAATCGAATTTCCGCATGTTGAATGCCCTGTCCTACCATAGTCATGAGTTGTTGCTTCATCACAGGGGCGAACTTTTGGATCATCTCCTGCATTTGCCCTACCGACTCAGCTCCTTGGCGTAACGATAATTGAAATTGCGGCACGTCACTTTTATGCACTGACGTTAAGCTACTTTGATTTTGTATCGCCTTGAGATCCACAGATTCTGCATCAAGAGTAAACTCACCAGCGCTAAGGGCAATGGCATTATTTGCTAGGGCATTACTACTAGGACTATTGGCAGAGGAAGGAATAGCAGACTTATCCATGGATACCGAGAACTCAGCTTTACTCAGGTTAACCCCAGATTCCTTTGAGGTTATTTTGACTTCAATACTGTCAGGATCGCCTAAAGTTTTGTTTGCATCAACTAAGCCTTTGTTTACATCAACTAGGTTTTTGTTTACATCAACAGCAGCGCTATTGTTATCCATTATGTTTTTATGAATTGAACTAAAGCCACTGCTAAGTGCAAGGGCTGGTTTTTCAGCATTATCTATGGCGCTGGTTGTTGCTAACTCAATCAAAGGGAGTAAGGCTCCACCTTGGATGGGAGTTTGCTGGTTAAAGTCAGTGATCAGCTGATTTAACTCCTTGACTGATAATGCTGACAACTCAGCTGCAGACATTGCACTAAATTCAGATAAATTTTGTAGTTGCTCAGCTGAATAGTCACTTAAAAATTCTGTAGTTGAACTGTCGGTATCTGCTGCCATAGCATCTATTTGGGGCATTGAAATCGCTTCAGCTAAGTTACCTAAAGCCTCTTGTGACAGTTCAGCTGAATCGGCCTCAATAGCCAGCGGCAATATGTTGCCACCTGTTGGTTGGCTATTGGTTTCAAAATTTTCTGCTAAGTCAATTTGAGCAAAGATTAAAGCAATATCGGTTTCTGCAGCAATATGCTCTTGTGAGGCATTGTCATCCACCAGATTGATATCTGTGTTATTTTCAGAAGCTTGCTCAGTGTTACCCTGCATCTCATCAGTTTGAGAAACTTGATTAAGCGCCGATAAAAAAGATGAGCTATCAGTACCTTGCGGCGTCTCTCCCGTTGGGGAATTCGCTATTTTATTGCTATTTCCAAGTAAAATATTACTCACTTGCTGCATAACAAACTCCGAGTTAATAACACCGAAAACCTATTGGTGCTATAAAATTATGAAAGTCACATTGCTGACGCTTTTATTATTAATAACGAACCAAGCAATAAGAGTGCCAGAATAAAAATTAATTAGGCTAAAAACGGATAAGGGAATTTAACGCGGGGTTTTACGAATAAACTGCTGCATCGCAAATTCATCTGAGGCTTTTTGCTCTTGTTTATTGGCTATTTGCTGAGCTTTTTGATCATTTTTAGCTAACAACAATTCAACCGCTTTACGCTTTTGTTGCTTTTGCTGCCAATTAACTTGTCGATGTTGGGTCTGATTTTGTGCTTCTTTAACGGTATTAACTTGCTGCACTAGTGCTTGGTCAATTTGCTTAATAAATTCATGAAAAGAATGATATTCACTGGCACTTAGCGTTTTGCCTTGATTTTCATTCATTTGCTTCATGTACTCGAGACGATAATTATTTAACGCCTCTAATTGCCCCTCACATTTTTGTAGTTCTAATTGTGCAGATTTAAGCTGTAAAGCCGCCTGTTCTTCTGCTTCTTTATTGAGTTTAAGCACTGTGATTAATGGATCAGCCCGGCGCATTATTTACACTGAGCAGCAATCTGCCCAACCATGGTTTGACTGTTATCAAAGGAAATAACATCTTTAAATCCTTGGCGTAAAAATGCATTCATCGCTGGTTGTAACCGAATAGCGTTATCAATGCGTGGATCGCTGCCTTGGGAATAAGCCCCAATTGAAATTAAGTCTCTGTTTTGCTGATAAAGTGAATACATCTGTTTAACCAGACGCATGGACTCTAAATGCTCAGTGCTAATCACCATAGGTGCGACGCGGCTAATGGACTGCTCAATATCAATCGCGGGGTAATGGCCAGAATCTGCCAGCGTTCTTGATAACACAATATGACCATCTAAAATCGCCCGTGACGCATCGGCAATGGGATCTTGTTGATCATCACCTTCGGTAAGCACGGTATAAAATGCGGTAATCGAACCTTGACCTGGGCCGCCGTTACCTGCCCGTTCGACCAAGCGGGGTAATTTAGCAAACACCGATGGCGGATAACCTTTGGTCGCCGGAGGCTCACCCACTGCCAAGGCTACTTCACGCTGGGCTTGGGCGTAACGGGTTAAACTGTCCATCAATAACAATACGTTATAGCCAAGGTCTCTAAAATACTCCGCAATACGTGTTGAGGTTTCACAGGCGCGTAATCGCATCAATGGTGAAGTATCAGCAGGTGCTGCGACCACCACAGATCTGGCTCGGCCTTCTGGGCCTAAAATCTCTTCAATAAACTCTTTTACTTCACGGCCACGTTCACCCACCAGCCCCACCACAATAATGTCAGCAGTGGTGCCGCGAGTCATCATGCCTAACAGCACACTTTTACCCACACCAGAGCCGGCAAACAGGCCCATCCGCTGGCCTTTACCTACGGTCAACATGGCATTAATGGCTCTAACCCCCACATCTAATGGTTCGGTAATCGCGCGGCGCGATAAAGGGTTAATAGGCGGCGCATGGCGCGAGGCATGTTGCTCAGTATTTAATGGTCCAAGGCCATCAAGGGGTAAACCACTACCGTCTAAAACTCTACCAAGTAAACTTAAGCCGACATTTAACCCTGACTGCTCACCTAAAGGCTGCACTCTTGCTCCCGGTAACACCCCTCTTAATTCATCAACGGGCATGAGATAAAGTAATTCATCATCAAATCCAACGACTTCAGCCACTAGCTCACCGGCCATGGTTTCGATAGAGCATAAACTGCCAACAGGGGCTCTACAGCCGGTAGCTTCGAGGGTTAAGCCAACAACCCTAACCAGCTGACCACTGGCCACAGGCCGAATGGGGGTGACTTTATTACTATGAAGTTTAAATTTATTTAGTAACTGATGTTGGCGATTTAGCATCATCTACCTCATCAACAAGGTGTAAACCCTCTTCATGTACGACAGAAGAAACATTGTCATCAGTGAGTTGATCCCGCTTTGCTCCCACCACCTTAAGGCTACATTCGCTAGCATCCTCGGCAATGCTAGTGGTGTAGTGACTTGAATCTGACTTAATCGTTTGCACATTGGCCTGAATCGCTGCGACCTGTTGCTGCAAGCCACTAAGAGCTTGACTCATACGCGCTTCAACTCGTAAGTCGACACTGGAGCGCTCGCTGTGAATGATGCAGTCACCGTTTTTAAGAGATGGATCAGCTTCAATTTCCCAACGATTCTTAGCTAATTGCGCTTCACTGTATAATTGATTAACAAGTGCAGCATCATCTGGGCTAAACCTCAGAGTGACTTGTTGTTTTTTAATCGGTAACGAATCTACCCCTTGACGCAGTACAGATAAAATATGTTCAGGATGAGTTTGTAATTCATTACCGACGATGGATTTGGTCAGATTAATGGATAGCTGTAATAGCTCAGCTTCAATTTCAGCATCAAGCACTAATAAGGGTTGCTCAAATTGCTCAACTAAGCCAGATAAACGCTCAAGCATCTCATTAGCTTTGGCTAAACCCACTTCATAACCTTGTTGTTCTCCTTGGCTAAAGCCTTCAGCGTGACCTTGCTCTAAACCTTCAAGCCGACCTTGCTCCGTGCCTTTCGCTAGCCCATCAAGCTGGCCTTGCTCAAAACCTTCTTGTTCAGCTTCAACTCGAATTTGCTCTATTTCAGCCATGGTAGGCGGTAAAAGGGGCTTGTCTTCAGCAACAGGCTGGGAATTTTGACGTCCTAGTTGGCCAAATAAATTTGAGCCAGTGTCAGTTTTTTGTTGGGAAACATCCGGTAATTGCCAATGGCTAAAATCTTCATCAACTTCTGTTAGGTTATTATTGTTATTAGCTTTAGTCATGATTGGTCTGGTTGTACCTCGTTATAAAATCGGCTTAAATCGGACTATAGGAACTCATCACCACCGCCGCCACCGAGCATAATTTCGCCGCTGTCGCTTAATCGACGCGCAATCGCAAGGATCTCTTTTTGAGCCATTTCCACTTCACTGATCCTTATCGGCCCCATGGCTTCAAGATCATCACGTAATAGCTCACCTGCTCGCTTAGACATATTACCAATAATTTTGTCAGATAACTGATCATCAGCACCTTTTAATGCTTTCATTAGCACATCTTGTTGAACTTCACGCAGCAAAGCTTGAATACCGCGATCATCTACATCAATTAAGTTTTCAAACACAAACATCAGATCTTGAATTTGCTGCGCCATTTCTTCATCAGATTCACGCATGGTTTCCATGATCTGGCCTTCAACACCCGTATCAAGGAAGTTCATGATATTGGCCGCCGCTTTCAAGCCGCCCATTTTCGCAGCTTGTGCGCCGCCTTGTCCGGCAAATTGTTTTTCCATGATGTCGTTTAATTCTTGCAAAGCTGCTGGTTGAACTTCTTCTAAGTTAGCAATGCGCATCATTAAATCTAAACGGGTATTTTCAGGGAACTGACTGAAGATTTCAGCCGCTTGATCAGGTTCTAAATAAGATAAAACAATAGTTTGGATTTGTGGATGCTCGTTTTGAATAATGGTCGCCACTTGGCGTGCATCCATCCACTTAAGCGAATCTAAGCCTTTAGCGCCACTGCCCATAATAATTTGTTCAATCAAATTACCGGCTTTGTCTTCACCTAGGGCCGCAGTTAATGCTTTGCGGACAAACTCTTCACTGTTAAAACCAATGGAAGAAAACTTCTGAATCTCTTCCAAAAACAGCTTATGCACCCCAATGACTTTCTCTTGACCAAAGTCTTGCATGGCGGCCATGGCCATACCGACTTTTTGCACTTGTTTTGGCTCTAAGTGCTTTAAGATTGAGGCGGCATCTGCTTCACTTAAGCTCAGTAACAAAATAGCAGTTTTATCAATGCCACTCAGCTCTTCAAGACTAGCCTGTTCGCCTACGGGTGCTGCCAGAGTATTATTTGCCATCTTCTTGTAACCAACTCTTAATTACTTGGGTAGAAAGTTCAGGTTCATTAGCCACTAATGCCCTAATCGACTTAATCATATCATCATCTTTATGCAGGTTTGGTATTTGAATCGAGCCATCATCGGCATAGCTATAATCTGCTTGTTGGCTATTGAGCATACCCAAGGTATCGGCGGCATACTGATCTTCAATCTCAGCCAATTCATGACCTAAGCGCGGCTCTTCGGGCATCTCGACTTCGTCGTTATTAAACAAACGATTTAACATAGGGCGAATCACAAACAAAATCAGCACTAAGACTAAAAACGCCCCTAACACCAATCTCACCGCGCGCCAAAACCAAGGCTGCTCCCACATTTCAGCGGCGGGCAGCTCTTCAATAAGCTGGTTCATAAACGGTACTGTGACCACTTCTAAGCTATCACCACGTTGACTGGTAAAGCCCATCGCCCCTTCAAGTAAGCGACGAATATTGGTTAGCTCTTGTTCGGTGCGCGGAATGCGGGTCACTATGCCACTTTCATCAGCAGGTCCCGGTTTATAATCAATGGCCACCGACACACTGACTCTGCGCACCACACCCACTTGCTGGCGGGTATGGCTGATGGTGGTATCAAGTTCAAAATTACGGGTTGCTTCTCGATGGCTATTGCCATTAACCGCTGTAGTTTGCTCTGCGCCTGCTTCTTGTGGAATATCTGAATCCATAGGAGGCTGATTGGTTAATGCCCCTGGAATGCCACCCATTGATTGACCGCTTGAATTACGCTCTATGGTCATTTCACTGCGTACAGCGGGTAAATCAGGCGAAAAGCGTTTCGCGGTTTGCTCAATCGCGGTGAAGTCCATGTTGACATCCACTTGAGAAGTGAAGTTTTCAGGGCCTAGAATAGGCATTAATATCGAATCGATTTTGTTACGATATTCTGCTTCTTGATGCTGCACTAATTCAAGCTCGCGGCGGGCTCTTGAGGAGGCGCCATCTTGGCTACCTGAATTTAGCAGGCGGCCATTTGAATCGGTCACTGTCACCCGGCTTGGCTCTAAGCCTTGTACTGCTGAGGCGACAATATCAACGATAGAGTCAATTTCTTCTTGGCCAAGGCTACCACGACGAACGCTCACAACTACGGTAGCGCTAGGTTTAGATTTATTACGGGCAAACACATTTTCTTTGGGAATAGCTAATATCACTTTGGCGCGGCTAATACTTTTTAGCTCTTCTATCACTCTGGCTAAATTAACTTCTTGGCTTTGTTTTAGGCGGGCTTGCTCCATGCGCTGACTAACACCAAAACCGCTGTCTTGGCTTAAATAATCGGTTGGTTGACTACTGGCTTCAACGCCTGCACGGCCCAGCAGCAGTTTGACATTTTGATATTTGTTTTCAGGAATACTGACTACATCGCCGGAGATTTTATAGGCAATTTTATTCTTATCTAAAACGTCCAATACTTGGATCATTTCAGCAGTTTCCATTTGCCCTAACGGCCTATATTCAGGCTCTTGCGCCCAAATAATCATAAATACTGCCAGCACAAGACATACAGCTAAAGCCAATATCATAGTGATTTGACGCATAAAGTCAGCACTACCAAACGAGCTTTTCAAGCCAGGTTTATTTTCCTGCTGAATCCCTGTGCTATCGACTTTATCTGAATCTAATACTAGATCTGTGCTCACAATATTTACCTACTTCAATACCAGAATATCAACAACAATACTATTAACAAAAGCCTAAACAGGCATACTCATAATTTCTTTATACGCTTCTACAAGTTTGTTTCTCACTTGCACCGTTGCTTCAAATGCAACCCCGGCTTTTTCACGGGCAATCACGGTATCAGATAAGGTCACAGTGCTATCGCCCATCTCTAATCGGGTGGCTAAATTAGCTGAGTTTGATTGTAAATCAGCCACGCCACCAACCGCTTGAGATAACAATTGGCCAAAGTCAGCACCAGAAGTATTACCGACTTTTTGAATCATATCCGCTTGAATAGGTAAGCCAAGATTAGGCGAAATCTCACCCTTTAAGGATTGCATTTCTTGTAAAAAAGGATTTGAACTAATCTGCATTGTAAACTCCATTCGTCGGATATTTGACGACTTAAAAACAGTTACAATAGAATTAGCAAGTAGGATGCCAACAATAGCTTAAATACACTTAAGCCCATGAAAAGAGCTTAAAAACAACTTGAAAGGGTGAAAAATACACAAAATAGAACCGCTTTAGTATCATCAAAGCGGTTAAGCTAATATTTTAGAATTTAGAGTTAAGTATAAAGATGAACTAAACGTCGATATTTAAGCAGGGACTTGAATACCCAAGTCACGCATTTTAGCCATTTTATAGCGCAATGTTCTGGCGCTAATTCCCAGCTTCTCAGCTACGTCTTTACGGCTACCATTACATAGATTTAAGGTTTCCAAAATAATCACATGCTCTTGAGCCTGCAGTTCGCCCCCAAGCCCATCCGTTTCAGCAGCGGCCACGGGTTGCTCATTGGGGCTCAAAGTAACATCTTCAGCTTCAAGAATAATATCCGCGCCAGTTATCTCCTCGCCATTATTCAGTATCAAGGTGCGCTGAATAACATTATCCAGCTCACGGACATTACCTGGCCAGCGATAAGCCAATAAACGACGACAAGCTATCTCATCTAACTCTGGCACTGGTGAGACATTAAATGCCTTAGCATGCTTAACCAGCAAGTGCCTTGCTAAGGGTAAAATATCAGCCGGTCGTTGGTTTAATGCCGGCCAGGTTAGTGGAAATACATTAATGCGGTAATATAAATCTTCTCTAAATGCGCCCGATGTTGCCATGGACTTTAAATCACGGTTTGAAGTGGCAAGTACCCTCACATCAAGGGCTATGGTTTTACGGCCACCTAAACGCTCAACTTCACGCTCTTGCAGTACTCGCAACAATTTGGCTTGCAGCCCTAGCTCCATCTCAGAAATTTCATCAAGTAATATGGTGCCGCCTTGAGCCTGTTCAAATTTTCCAGGGCATGCCTGATAAGCGCCTGTAAAAGCGCCTTTTTCATAGCCAAATAAGGTGGCTTCAAGCATATTTTCAGGTATTGCTGCGCAATTAATGGCGATAAAAGGTTTTTCTGCTCGAGGGCTGTTTTGATGAATATAACGTGCTAGCACTTCTTTGCCCGATCCACTTGGCCCCATGATCATCACTGAGGCATCAGAGCTTGCCACCCGCTGGGCAATATTCAGTAGCGCCAAGCTTTTGTCATCGGCGACCACAGGTTGACCTAAATTTTGTTTAAGGGGTAAGTAGCGAGATACCTGATTTAACAACACTTCAGGCGCAAAAGGTTTAGCCAGATAATCCGCCGCACCAAGTTTTATGGCGCTAACCGCACTGTCAATGGTGGCAAAAGCGGTCATTAATAAAATGGGGACTTTACTATGGTTTTGCTGTAAATAGTTTAATAGCCCTAGCCCGCCAATACCTTCCATTTGCACATCACTGATAACCATATCAAACGTCGTGGTTTTCATGGCAATAATGGCCTCTTCTGCAGAGCCCACATCAACGCAGTCATATTGGGCTAACATCAAGGTATCAAGTAAGGCTTCACGCAGCGCAGCATCATCTTCAACTAACAGTAACTTGGCTTCACTCATGGGATCCCTCCACTATTTTTTTGGCTTGTTCCGTGTCTTTAGCCATAGGAAATGATAGTCGAATTAAGCTGCCTTTGTGCGGCTGCGATGTCACCTGTAATCTGCCGCCATGATTTCTCACCACGGTTTGCACTACCGCTAAGCCTAGGCCTGTCCCTTGGCTTTTAGTGGTAAAAAAAGGCTCCAATACTTGTTGCTGCATCTCTTTTGATAACCCCTTACCGTTATCAATCACATCGATATTAATGCCGTGTTCATCTTCGCCAGTCACAATCTGAATTTCTGTGGCATTGGCCTCTAGGCTGTTCATCACCAGATTGTTAATCGCCGAGCTTAAGGCATTCGTGTTAGCCATAATGTGTTTATCGGTTTGATCAATAAAGTGTAATTTACACTGTTTGTTTTCAACAATGGGCTCACAATTTGCCAGCACAGGCTCAATAATATCTGCAGTAGATGTCGACTCTGCGGCGACATCTTGTTTGTTTCTTGCCATCAGTAGCATGTCATTAACTTGACGCTCTAGCTCATTAAGCCTATCGACTAACTTGCCTTGAAAACGCTTTTTAGCCGTATCATTTAATTTAGGGCTAGCAAGGTTTGATGCATATAACATCGCGGCCGATAACGGCGTTCTGACCTGATGCGCCAAGGTTGCCACCATTTTGCCCAGTGCTGATAAGCGCTGTAAATGAGAGAGGTTTTTCTGTAATAAGCGGGTTTCAGTTAAGTCAGTTAACACAATTAACTGCCCAGGCTCTGGCGACAGCGGAGTAATCGCCAGCTTTACTCGACGGCCATCTTTTAGTGACACTTCATAACCGTCATCATCTTGGGGTGAAAAAGCGCGGTTAATAATGTCAAACCACTTGGCCCCTTGCAGCGGCCGGCCTAATAAGTCAGTTGCGACTGGGTTGGCCAAGGTCACAATACCGTCACCATTGATAATCACTACACCTGAAGGCATAGCTTGAAGAATATGCGCCATTTGATTAGACATATTAGCTGCCTTTTGCGGACGTGATGTTTCAGCTTGCAGATCGAGGTTCACTGATTGACGCAGTGTAATTGGCGCTGCTGGCGCCTCGCTGACAATTGCTGCAGGCTCGGCTAGTTTGTAGCTATCACAATACTGCGGCTGTTCTACTAGTGATTGCGCTGAATACATGGTCACTCCGTCAAAATAATAACTTTTCACAAGCTAATGCATGAGGTATGCCAGTTTCAGAACATTTATATTTCTGAAAACAAAAAAGCATGCCATAAGGCATGCTTTCTTTTCTTTTTCAATTAATTAAAGAACTTATACTCGTGAGTAATTTAATCCTTACCCATGCCATACTTACGCATTTTTTCAACCAAGGTGGTTCGGCGTATGCCTAACATTTCAGCGGCTCTGGCAACCACGTTATCTTGTTGCTCTAACGCTTGGCGGATCATGTCAATTTCAAGCTCTGCCAATAAATCCTTAAGGTTTACCCCTTCAGGCGGTAATTCACTTGGAAAGCGGGTATCAGGTAGCTCTATGGGTTCCTCATCACTGAAGATAGATGCTAATGCATCACGCTCTTGCTGCTCTTCACTGACTTCAACACAATATTCTGGCACATCGATATAACGATATTTTCTTGGTAAGTCATTCACATCAACCAAGCCACCAGGGAATAAAATCGTTAAACGCTCGACTAAATTCGACAGTTCGCGGACATTACCAGACCAATTATGGGCCTTTAATGATTCGATTGCGCGCTGGGTAAAGCGGATTTTACCGCGGCCTTCGTTAAAAACACGGCTCACAAGCTCTTGCAATAATAATGGCACATCATCACTGCGCTCACTTAATGAAGGCATTTCTATTGGAAACACATTCAAACGATAATATAAATCTTCTCGAAATTCATTTTCGCTGATCATGGTTTCTAAGTCACGGTGAGTGGCCGCAACAATGCGTACATCGGTATTGATGGTTTTAGAACCACCGACACGTTCGAATACTTTTTCTTGCAATACCCGCAGTAACTTTACTTGCATTTGCAGTGGCATGTCGCCGATTTCATCAAGAAACAGCGTGCCATTTTCAGCTAATTCAAAGCGGCCTTTACGGGTTGAAATCGCCCCAGTAAATGAGCCCTTTTCATGGCCAAATAGTTCACTTTCTAATAACTCAGGCGGAATGGCACCACAGTTGACCGGGATAAATGGTCCATCGCGGCGATCAGACATGTAATGAATATTACGGGCTACCACTTCTTTACCGGTGCCAGACTGACCCAGTACCAGCACGGTTGCGTCAGAGCTGGCCACTTGGCTAATAAGGTGTCTGACATTGGCAATACCTTCACTGCGGCCCACTAAACTTCTGAATAGTTTAGTTTGGTTAGCGCTGGTGGGTGTTTGCGGCTGTTTAGCTTGGCCATAGACTTGACAAAAATGCAGTAATTCGGTCAATTGCGGGTAGCTTATTGGCTCAGCAATGGTGCCTAATACGTTGCCACCATTAAGGTTACTTTCACCTGATAATAGCACTGGCTGCCAAGGCATTGATGACTTCACGCTTTTAATAAACTCAGCCGTGACTGATTGGGTATCAAGCACTAACGCCCGATAACGACAGTCTGCGGTTAATGAGGCAAGATCGTCTTTAGTAATTAGATGATACTTTTCATCTAAAAAATCAAAAATACAACAAAGACGAGAGACACGCTCAGAAGGGTCAGCAACAATTAATATTCGTTGTTCTATTTGCATCATTAAGAAGGCCAAAGCTCGAGTTATTATTATTTCACAGCCATTATCACGCTATACGAGATAAAACGGAAGTGCGACTTGATTGTGATTATTATATGCAATATGGATAAATATTTGGTAACAAACTTACCACAAATACATTAATACAACATCCTACCTATACGCTTTGGTTACACATAGTGTAAACACGGACATCTGCGCAATATAGTTTAAACGTTTTTATAAAATGAATATTGTATTATCAGCCAGTGAGAATCAAGTGACAAACCACAAAATTACAGCATCTCATTGATTTAATAAATTAACAGATGATTTAGTAAACAGATGCAAACAAACTGTTACTAAGTTAGCCATCATTAAACAAACAAAAGGCGCTAAAAGCGCCTGTTTTTTTACGTCACAGCTTAACTGGCTTCTGAAGTCATATGATGCATGTCCTGTGGAATAGCATCCCAACCTTCTTTAATGGTTTTTAGGATAGAGGTGACATCATCAATAGCTGCTACATCATTATTCAAATTAGCTTCAGTTATTCGGCGAAGCATAAAATCATACAGTTCAGCTAAATTGCTTGCTACAGAATCTGTATCATCCATATTTAAGCTGCCATTTAAACCATTAATGATCCCAATAGCTTTATTGATGAACACGCCTTTACTTGCAATATCATTATTTTCAATAGCATAGCGACTTTGAGCCAAACGCAGTAATGCGCCGTCAAACATCATTTGTATAATTCTGTGCGGAGAAGCAACTGCTATCTCACTATCTAAAGAGACTTTACGATAAGACTGTATTGATCCTCTCATAGGAACCACCTTTTACTTATTTGCATCAACGGATTGATATAGATTTATCTGGCGCTTATTTTTCTTTTTGAGATTAAGTAAAGATTGAATGTGTGAAAGTATTTTACGAGCTCGTTTTTCAAAAACTTGAGTGATCAATAATTGCTCATTCAAAACAGTCCGAACTACTTCAACGTTTTCATCTGCAAAATCATCAAGTAAAATTTGACGCTTCTGTACCAACACCTGCAATTTTAATACCAGCTCATCTGACTTTTCATCTTCTGAAGCTAAGTTTTCTAACTCATTAAGCGTTTCATCGATAAGCTGATTAATATTTTTTAGCAATGGAATACCCTAAACTTATGATTGCGGAACGGCACCAGGCAACGAATTAAGTCTGTCAACCAAGCCTGAACTTTGTTGATTCATCGTCGCAACAATTAAATCCATCGCATTAAACTGCTTGAATAGTCTCGCTTCTAGCATTTCCATTTTTAAACTAAACGCCTCGCGTTGGTCATCTAAACGACTTTTTTCACTGGTAAAACTATTATTACGACTATCAATAAGCCCACCGGTTTTAACATAGCCTTCTATCATGGTATCCAATCGATTTGCTAAGCCTGTAACTGGAGTAGCAAACAATCCTTCAACCAAGTCCATATTCTCACTCAGTGCTGTATCTAATTTATCGCTATTAACTGTCATTTTACCGTAACGATCTGTTTCAATACCAATGTCATATAAAGCCACTGCTTGACCATCTACATCTACACGATCACTAATCATATTTCGCATTTGCGATTCAATCGAGCGAATCATTGAGTCACCCTGAAGTGCTGCAGCTTGTTCAGTTTCAGCATCATACTTAGAAAGGTCACTAACAGAGTCAATTAAACTGTTATAAGCATCGACAAACCCTTGAATATTCTCTTTAACTGATTCATCATCTTGCTCAATTCTGAGCGTCGAGGTTTTACTCATATCAGCTTCAGTCAATGATAAAGTCACTCCCACTATGGCATCTTTAACTTCATTAGATTGTGATGTGACCTTTTGCCCATCAATGTAGACTATTGAATTTTTTGCATCACTTAATGTGGTCAAATTGCCAGAGCCAAACATGTCATTTAAACCGGAACCTGCTGTATCATTTGCAATAACAGAAACTTCATTATCAGTTCCAGTTTCATCAGAACTAAATACCAACCGACTACCTGCATCACTTTTAATGATGGTGGCTGTAATACCTGAGTTGTCATCAGCACTATTAATTTTATTAGCGATATCTTCAAGGCTATCGGTATCTTCAATATCAACTGAAAATGCTTCGCCATTCACCGATAAATCCAAACTACCTTGCCCAACTGGAATACTGGGGTCGGCGATATTTTCGCCAGCTACTTTATGGGAGCTAGCTAATTGCTCCACTTGAATTTGATAGTTGCCAGTTTGTGCGGTTTTGTCGGCTGTAGCACCAAAATAAATGCTGTCTCCAGTGAGTACTTTACGGATATTTAATGCCTCAGGATCGGTCAGTTTTTCCAGTGCGTCCTGAAAAGTTGCCAGTTTACTTTTAAGTGTGCCAATAGCGGAGACTTTAGCATCGAGGGTTTCTTCCGTTTTATCAAAAAGCGCTTCTTTAGGCAGCTTTTCAGCATCAACCAATACCCCCACAATCGTGTTAATATCAAGTCCAGATCCGATACCTGTTGCTGTTAATGCCATGATGCTCCCCTAAAATACGACTAACTAATTTTGACTTACGCTTCTGACTTAAGCAAAAAACCTGCCACTTCTGCTAGCTTTTGCGATAATTCTAATGCTTCTTCATTTGGAATTTGCCGAATAATATCGCCTGACGCAATATCTAACACACTGACGACCGATTGACCTGAATTATCATCAATTTTAAAAGCCAGTCCTTTGCGCATTAAAGAGACCGTATTGTTAAGTTCATCAACAAGTTCACTGACATTTTCTGGATTAGTTTGCTCATTACCCCTTCCCTCAGAAGGCAGCTGCGATTCAGGTAACTCAGTGACTTTTAGCTCATGCTGTTTATCTTTGATATTAGACTCTATTAGCCCTTGAGTACTATTATGTTCAGCAATGGTATTGTGCTGAGCGGTTAAATGCAGTTCTATGGTCATATTCTGCCTCCACAAAGTCTTTTATCGAGATAAAAATAAAGGGAGGCTCCATCAGAGTCTCCCTTACTAAATCAAATTAAGCTTACTTTCTAGGTGATTAAAGTAGAGACAATGCCACCTGAGGTAATTGATTTGCTTGAGCGAGCATTGCTGAACCTGTTTGCTGTAATACTTGATTCTTGGTCATTTCTGCAGTTTCTTTTGCAAAATCAACATCTTTAATTCGGCTGTTTGCATCAGCAACGTTGGCTTGTGTATTAGCATTATTTGCAATGTTATGACTTAATCGATTTTGCATCGCACCTAAATTACCACGCTCTGTATCAAGCGCTGTAATCTTGTCATCGATTGCTTGAATTGTACCCGTATCTTC